>NZ_JBWJFQ010000032.1:0-67454 GCF_057784235.1 Mesorhizobium sp. CNPSo 4670
CTGGCCGCCGGCCGGGCTGTGGATGTGGCCGGCATCGCCGGCGAGGAACACCCGGCCGATGCGGAAATTCTCGGCGACTCGATGATGCACGCGGTAGGTCGAGAACCAGTTGACCTGATGAACCTTGACGCCGGTGTCACGCTCGACATCGGCGCGGATCGTCTCGAAGGTGATCGACTCGTCGGCCTCATGCGCTTTCGGCACGATGCCGATCAGGCGCAGGGAGCCCGATTGCCGGACCGGCATGACGATGGCGAAGCCATAGGCGCTGATGACAGTGTCCATGCCATTGCGTGTGACGTCGCCGCGACCGTCGACGTCGGCGACGTAGAAGGATTGTTCGTAGGTGCCGCCGGGAAAGCCGATGTTCAGCCCGTGGCGCACGGCGCTGCGAGCGCCATCGCAACCGGCCAGGTAGGCGGCACTGACCGTTTCAGTGCGGCCGTCCCTATTCAAGGTAACGACGACAGCATCGCCCTTGTCCTCGAAGGCGACCAGCTCCGTGTTGCGCTCGACCTCGATGCCGGCGCGTTCCAGGTGCGTGATCAGCACGTGCTCGTGGATGTCCTGCGGCAACGCGAAAGCGAACGGGTAGGGGCTGATGCCGCGGCCGAAGTCGGCCAGCGGCAGCCTGGCCGCAATGCCGGCCGGCGTGTGCACGGTGAGCTGTTCGATCCGCACGCCGGCGGCGAGCACGTCTTCGACGATGCCGATCTGGCGATGGAACTCCAGCGTACGTGCCTGGACGGCCAGCGCACGCGAGGTTTCGCCCGGAGCGGACGCCTTGTCGAAGATGCGGACCGGCACGCCGAGCCGCGTCAACCAGAGCGCTAGCGTCAGCCCGGTCGGCCCGGCGCCGGCAATGAGGACCTTGGTCTTTGACATGCTCATTTTTCTTCTCCTTGAACAGTGCGGACTTTTTCGCCAGCCGCATGGTCTTGCGATTTCGGGGCCGAAAAATCCCGATTCGTTTCTGAAAATTTTCCGATGTTTGGTTGAGTTGGACGTCTGCTTGTGCGGGAGCCGCCACCGCGTGGAGCTATCGGCGCGGCAAGGATGCCGGCACGGCGCGGGCCGGGACTGTCGCCTTGAGTGGACAAGCCTCGGCAGAGCTGTCGCTTGACAGCGCCAAGGGATACCCCGGCCAGTTTCATCGAATGCCCATCGAGCAAAATCGAAACGAAGGTGATCGGCCGATCCTGCAAGACGCCCATCTTTCGGGGGCGACGAGAATTGGGCCGGAAAAGGCTATCGAAGCGATTGCGCAAACGTTTCGATGGTCCTATGGTTTCCCAAAATCCGCCAAGAACAATGAGAGCGGACTGGAACGCATCATCAGGGAGGAGCGCTTGCCAGCACTCCGTTTGAGTCATCATGCCGACAATGGCTGAGGTAGCGCGCCGCGCCGGCGTGTCGGTTTCGACCGTTTCGCATGTTATCAACCGCACCCGCTTTGTCTCGCCGCAGAAGGCTCAGCTCATCAATGATGCGATCGCCGCCATGGGTTATCAGCCCAACGAGCTGGCACGGTCGTTGAAAGTGGCCTCGACCAACAGCGTGGGCCTGGCGATCTCGGCGATTTCAAACCCCTATTTCACCGACATTATCTGCGCGGTGGAGGCCGAATGCGCACGTCTTGGCCTCATGGTCTTCCTCTCTGACACGCAGGAGGATCCCGACCGCGAGCTTTCGGTGGTGCGCGCTTTCCACCAGCGGCGAGTCGACGGCGTCATCCTGGCGCCGTCGGGCGCGCCGCAGCGGGCCATCGACTATCTGGCGGAGAAGAAGCTGCCCTGTGTGCTCATCGACCGCTTCGCCGACGACCGCTTCGACCAGATCGGCGTCGAGAACCAGTCGTCGATGCGCGCGCTGATCGATCACGTCGCCTCCTTCGGCCACAAACGCATCGGCTACATCGCCGGCCAGCCGGACCTGGCGACGACGCGCGAACGCATCGACGCTTTTCGCGGGTCGCTGGCGGCCAATGGACTTGAGTGCCTGCCGCACTATGTCTCGCCGGAGAACGTCGACACGGCGAGCGCAACGGCATCGACCCACGCCATCCTGTCATTGCCTTCGCCGCCTACGGCATTGGTTACCGGCAACAACATGACGACGATCGGAGCGGTGCGGGCGATCCGCGAACGAGGCCTCTCGATACCGGCGGACCTTTCGCTCGCCGGATTCGACGATTTCGAATGGGCAGACTGCTTCGAGCCGCGCCTGACGCTTGTCGCGCAGCCATGTACCGAGATCGGACGACAGGCGGCTGCCTTGCTCTGCGCCCGCATCGCATCCACCGATTTGGAACCGCAGGCGGTGCGGCTGCAGGCCGCGCTGCAGGTCCGTCAATCCTGCGCGAGGCCGGCATGAGTGCGCCGCTGCTGTCGGTCACCGGCGCGGTCAAGCGCTTTGGCGGCGTCCAGGCGCTGCGTGGCGTCGACTTCGACCTCAAGCCCGGCGAGATCCACGCGCTGCTCGGTGAAAACGGCGCTGGCAAGTCGACCCTCATGAACCTGTTGTCGGGTGTCTATGCGCCGGACGAGGGCACCATCCAGATCGACGGGAAGCCAGTGCGCTTCCACAACCCGCGTGAAGCGCAGGCAGCTGGCATCGCCACCATTTTCCAGGAACTCGACCTGGTGCCAACGCTCGACGTGGCGGCCAACCTCTTCCTCGGCCGCGAACTGATGCGGCCGGGCGGCTTCCTCGACGTGCCGGCGATGCGCAGCGAGGCCCGCAAGCGGCTCGAAGCCATAGAGCTTGCCATCGATCCCGCCAGCATGGTGGCGAACCTGTCGATCGGCCAGCGCCAGGTGGTGGCGATCGTCAAGGCACTGTCCTACGCCTCGCGCGTGCTGATCATGGACGAGCCGACGGCAGCACTGACGGTGGGCGAGGTCGAAAGGCTGTTCGACATCATGCGCAAGCTCGCCGCCAGCGGCGTCGGCATCGTCTATATCTCGCATCGTCTGGAAGAGGTGCCGCAGATCGCCGACCGGGTAACGGTGATGCGCGACGGTCGCGTCGCCGGCGTCACCGAGCCGCACGCGCCGCAGGCCGAGTTGGTACGCCTTCTGGTCGGGCGACCGCTGGATGAGCTTTATCCCGAACGCGCCCGGGAGGCTGGCAAGACGCTGCTCAGCCTGCGCAATGCGAGCTTCAGGCTCGCCCATGAAAGCGCTGGATGGCAGCCGCCGACAGGCATCTCACTCGACGTCAAGGCGGGTGAGATCGTCGGGCTGGCCGGCATCATGGGGGCAGGGCGTACCGAACTCTTGAGCGCGCTCTACGGCACCGGCCTTACCGGCCGCTGGGAGGGTGATGTCGCGGTCGACGGCCGCCCGGTAAAGCTCGATTCCATCAAAGCCGCCCGCGACGCCGGCATCGCCTTCGTCACCGACGATCGGCGCGGCAGCGGCCTGATGCTGAGGATGGCGGTGGGCCTCAACCTGGTCATGTCGGTGATCCGGCGCATCTCACCCTTCGGGCTGATGTCGGCGCGCCGGCAGGCGGACGCGGTGAAGCAGTCCTTCGGCCAGTTCGATATCAGGCCGAAGAATCCCGACATCGCCGTAGGCGCGCTTTCGGGCGGCAATCAGCAGAAGGTGGTGCTCGCCAAGGAGATCCTCGGCAATCCCCGGCTGCTGCTGCTCGACGAACCGACGCGCGGCGTCGATGTCGGCGCCAAGGGTGAGATCTACACGCGGCTGCGGCAACTGGCTGCACAGGGCCTCGGCATCCTGGTCGCTTCCAGCGAGATGCCGGAGCTGATCGGCCTGTGCGACCGTATCGTGGTGCTGCGCCAAGGGCGCAACGTGGCGGAATTCATCGGCGGCGTCGACGAGCACACGGTGCTTGACGCGGCAAATGGCAGGGAGGCCTGATGTCTGAGCAGAAGATTTCGGCGGCAAGCGGCCCGGTGGCCACAGCACCGGTGCATCGCGATCCGCTAGCCTTGGTGGTGCGCTTCCAGAGCCTGATCGGCCTCGTCGTCGTGGCGATCGGTGGCGTCATCTTCTCGCCGCGCCGGCATGGCGAAATCCTGTTCCTCAACCCCGACAACATCGCCAACATCGTTCGCGCCGTGTCCGAGACCGGCATCATCGCCATCGGCATGACCTTCGTCATCATCACTGCCGGCATCGACCTTTCTGTCGGCGCGGTGCTCGGGCTCTCCAGCGTCGTCACCGCATCGATGATGATTTCGGGCGGCTTCGGGCTCATCCCCACCATCCTCGCGGTGCTCGTCATGGGCATCGTCTTCGGCGTCATCCAGGGCACCATCTCCAGCCGCTTCCGGCTCGAGCCGTTCATCGTGACGCTCGCCGGCCTGCAGGCGGCGCGCGGACTGGCGCTGGTCGTGTCGGGCAATCAGTACATCAACATTTCCTATGGCGACGGGCCGGGGCTGGCGCCACCGGTGTTCGCGGTGCTGGGTGAGCGGCTGTTCGACAACACCGTGCCTGTGGCGACGATCGTGTTCATCGTCTTTGCCGCGATCGCCACCATCGTGCTCAACACCACACGTTTCGGCCGCTATGTCTTTGCCGTCGGCGGCAACGAGCGCGCGGCGCGTATTTCCGGCGTGCCGGTGTCGATGGTCAAGATATCGGTCTACGCCATCACCGGCTTTGCCGCCGCACTTGCCGGCATCGTGCATGCCGGCCAGTTCAATTTTGGCAGTGCCAATGACGGCATGGGCTACGAGCTCACCGCGATTGCCGCAGTGGTCATCGGCGGCACCAGCCTGTTCGGCGGCGCCGGCTCGATGGTCGGCACCGTCGCCGGCACCATTATGCTCGGCGCGCTCGCCAACATCCTTCAGCTCAACAACATCACCCCCGCCATGCAGCTGCTCGCGACCGCCGCGATCATCGTGCTGGCGGCAGTGCTTCAATCCCTCGTTCGCCGCCGCGAGGGTTTGGGTCGTTAGGAGGTTGGCGGCAGGAAGTCGAAGTCAACCAAGGTCTGGCCCCGGCCCGACGAGGAGGAGAGTGAGTATGAAAACCACAAGACAAAGGCGTGCCCTCAAGGCTGTGCTTCTGGCAGGCGCTGGCCTGTGCATCGCGGGAGCCGCACAGGCTGCCGATCCGATGGTCAAGGCCTGCGCCAAGGACGGCCAGTTCATCATCGGCTTTTCGCAAGCCAACAATGCCGAACCCTATCGTCAGCACGTCAATGACGAGCTGACCGCGGCGGCCAAGGAAGTGCCGGGCTTCACGCTGCAGATCGCCGACGGTGCCGGCAACGTCAACACGCAGACCTCGCAGGTCGACAATTTCATCACCCAGAAGGTCGATCTGCTACTGATCTCGCCCTTCGAGGCGGCACCGCTGACGCCGGCGGTCAAACGCGCCATGGATGCCGGCATCCCGGTCATCGAACTCGATCGCAAGACGGTCGGCGATCCCGGCAAGGACTACACCGCTTTCATCGGCGGCGACAATTACAAGATCGCGCTCGAGGCGGGTAAGTATACTGCCAAGACCTTGCTGCCTGATGGTGGCGAAGCAGCCGTGCTCGAAGGACTGCCAAGCTCTACGCCCGCGGTCGAACGGCTGAACGGCTTCAAGGATGGCGTCAAGGAGAATGCCAAGATCCAGGTCGTCGCCGAGCAGGCCGCCGACTGGGTGCCGGACAAAGCCCAGACCGCCTTCTCGGCCATGCTGCAGGCGCACCCCGATATCAAGGTGCTTTATGCCTCGAACGACATGATGGCGGCCGGCGCGCTGCTCGCCGCCAAGGGCGCCGGCAAGGACGTCAAGATCATCGGCACCGATGGCTTGCCGGGACCTGCCGGCGGCATTGAGGCGGTGGCGAAAGGCGACTGGGCCGCGACCTTCACCTATCCGACCGGTGCCAAGGAAGCGATCGAGATGTCGAAGAAGATCCTGCTCGATTGTGCGACGTCGGTGGATTCGACCGTCACCGTCGACACGACCGCGATCACGCCCGAGAACGCCAAGCAGCTCGCTGGCAAGTAAGCTCTTGTAGATTGTCAGATCCAGGGCGGGGTCAAGACCCCGCCCTGCGCGCGTTCGCAACCCTCACCGGCAAGTCGACCGGCTCTGATCGCCGTGGGTAAGAGTTCGCTGGATCACACGGGGCGCGTGACGTCACGGACGAAGATAGCGATATCGCTACGAACGACTATCCGGAGGAAGGGTGCGTCACCCCTTCTGCCTCGTCAGCCGCTCCAGCGCATCCACGATCAAATCGCAGAATTTTTGATGGTCGAGCTTCATCGCAACGGTGTGGCGGAAGTCGACCTGCTCGCTCGCCGTGCCGCCGAAATGGTGCATGCCACCCATCTTCTCGAAATTGCAGACCGTCATGCCCTTGGTCCACCGTCCGGCAAGCTCGACGCGGATGTCGGCCTTCTCGGTGGTGAAGACGGTCGAGTCGATCATGGCCGCGACGCAGCATGCGTCATGGACCGCGGGATACTCGATCTGCAGGAGGCCGCCATGCGTGGTCGCGATGAACTCCCAGATATCGAGAATGAACTTGGCCATCGGGCCACCGACGGTGCGCACCCGGTCCTGAAGCTCTTTGGTGGCGAGCGCCTGATGCGTCAGGTCGAGACCCACCATGGTGACGTCCCAGTTGGCCCGGAACACCACATCGGCGGCTTCCGGGTCGGCATAGACGTTGAACTCAGCCGCGGGCGTGATGTTGCCTCTGGTATGGCTTCCCCCCATCGCGACGACGCGCTTCACCCGCTCGACGATGCGGGGGTCCTTGCGGACGGCCAGCGCGATGTTGGTGTAGGGACCGACCGGCACCAGCGTGATCGTCTTCGGCTCATGCGCCATGACCGTATCGATGATGAAGTCGACGGCATGGCGCTTGTCGAGCTCGAACGAGGCGGTCGGCAGCACAGGGCCATCGAGCCCGGTTTCGCCGTGGATCTCGATGGCCAGCACCTGATCGATGAGGAGCGGGCCGGGAGAGCCCTTCGCCACCGGCACCTTGATGCCATAGGCGGTGCATACCGAAAGGGCATTGCGTGTGGTGTTTTCGACATTGTGGTTGCCCGACACCGTGGTGATGCCGAGGAGATCGATCTGTGGATTGCCTGCCGCCAGCAAGATGGCGATAGCGTCATCATGCCCAGGGTCGCAGTCCAGTATGATCTTTTCCATGTGGCACCTCTTTTGCCGGCCGAGCCTGTCGGGACAAGAGACTGCCGCACCTACGCCGTCAAGCATCTGGCGCTCAACCGACCCAGCCTAGAGATTCCAAACAGGCGCTCACACCGTCCAGAAATAGCGCACGATGTGAAAGAAGACCGGAGCAGCGAACACCAGGCTGTCGGTGCGGTCCATCATGCCGCCATGACCTTCGATCAGATGGCCCCAGTCCTTGACGCCCTGGTCGCGCTTGATGGCCGAGGCGACCAGTCCACCCAGAAAACCCATCGAGCAGGCGACGAAGGCCACGGCTGCCGCCTGCAGCGGCGAGAACGGCGTCACGAACGACAGCAGCGCGCCGAGCAGGCTCGCCGACACCAGCCCGCCGATCAGCCCCTCCCAGGTTTTCGACGGCGAGACGTTCGGCGAAAAACGGTGTTTTCCGAACAGCTTGCCGAAGATGTATTGCAGCACGTCGCTGCCTTGCACGACGATGATCAGGAAGGCGATCAGCAACAGGTTGCGGCCTTCGAAGCCTGGCACATTGAGGGTCAGCAGCGCCGGGACATGGCTGACGCAATAGACCGAGATCATCACCGCCCATTGCTGGGCGGCGATCCGCTCGAGAAACCGTTCGGTGTCGCCATGCAGCGCGGTGATGGCTGGCATCAGCAGGAAGCAATAGACCGGAATAAAGATGACGAAGAGCCCGTACCAGGCGGTCCACACCAACCAGTATTGAAACGGTATGATGATGCCGAACATGCCGAGCAGCACCCAATGGTCGCTGCGGCTTGTATGCGTCAACGTCACGAATTCGCGCAGCGCCGCAAACGAAATCAGCGCGAACAGGATGGTCATACCGTCGCGGCCGAAGAAGAAGGCGACCGTTATCAACACCACCATCACCCACCAGGCGTTGATGCGCTGGGTGAGGTTGACCAGCGTTGAACTGAGCGGCTTCGGCGCCCGCGCCGAAAGTATGGCCGCGACGATGCTGGCGGTGGTCAGCACCGCCAGCAGGCCGATGATCAGAATGGAGATTTCGTGGCGCATCAATCGTCTCGCTCGGGGCGCGGGTTGAGCGCCAGAAGCATGGCGTGGGCGCGCTCGAGAAAGGCGCGGCGTTCTTCGCCTGGAGCCACCGCCACCGGCGCGCCGAAGACGACGCGGCACAGCAGCGGCACCGGCAGGAACTGGCCCTTGGGCAGCACACGCGACATGTTCTCGATCCAGCATGGGATCAGCTCGACCTCCGGCCGTGCCATCGACAGATTGTAGAGTCCGGAGCGGAAAGCCAGCAGCGGATCCTCGGTCATATTGCGCGTGCCCTCGGGAAACAGGATCAGCGAATGGCCCTGGTCGAGAACCGAAAGCATGATCTCGATCGGGTTTTCTTCAGGTTTCGTCCATTGCCGGTTGATGAGCACCGACGACAGCATGTCCTCGGCGATGAAGCGGCGCAGCCGCGACTTACCCCAGTATTCGCCGGCGGCAACCGCGTGGGTGACGGCGCGCTCCTTCTCGCTCAGGCAGGCCGACAGCAGGATGAAGTCGCCATGGCTGGTGTGATTGGCGAAATAGATGCGCTGCCGGTCGGACGGCAGGCTGCCATTCCAGATCGGACGCACCCCGGTCACCACCCAGGCCAGCGCAGACAGGCCAACGGAGGTTACCGTCTGCAGCAAGGTGAAGGTCTTGAGCGAAAGCTTGCTCATCGCGGCGCCCAAAACCCCGTGGCGAGTAGCGCTGCGGCAAACAGGGCGAGCGCGGCGCGCTGCTTGAACAGCAGGCGACGGGTGCCGGCCATGCGGTCATCAAGCGAGCGTGTCGTGGACGGCGATGGTTTCAGGCGCATGCGCGCCAGTATGTCATCCACCGCGGCACCACCGGAAGCCTCGTCATCGTGGCTGGCCATCAGCCGGAACAACAGCGCGTCGAACACCAGGAGCGCCGACAGCGCCAGCACGGCAACCGCGCTCGCGGCTGTGAGGGACAGCGCGATGGCTGCGGGCAAGGTCTCGAAGGCGCCGCGTGCCGAAGCAACCAAAGGCGCAAGGATATTTGCGGCCACCACAATCGCGGCCGGCCATGCGGCCTGCTGCATCAGCGTGCGGGCGAAGCGACCGGCGCGTTCCTGGTCGGCATTGCCCGTCATGACGCCGCCCGCTCCTTGGCCTCGGCAAGATGAACCGGCCGGCCGGTGGCCATCAGCATCTCGCGGGCAAGCGTCGGCGTCCTGGCCCTGCCGGTCGCCACCAGCCATTCGGCGACCACGCCGGCGCTGCGCTGGAAGCCGAGCGCGCAGCAGACCAGCACGGTGCCGTCGCGGCGCGCACTCTCCAGCGCGCTGGCTGCCTGCTCAAGCATCGTCACGGGCGGCGGCAACAGATCGATCATCGGAAAGCTGATCCAGCGGCAATCTGCTCCCGCCGGTTTTTCAAGTTCGGCGGCGAGATCGATCACGGTGCCGAAGCCGCGGGCCTCGCTTGCCGTCGGAAAGCGGCCGAGAAAGACACCGTGACTGACGGCCACGAACGGCGGGAGCTTACGCGTCCAAATCGCGGCATTCACCCCAGCGCCCAGCCGGTAGGGCCAAAGCAGGACGCGGCTTGCCAGGGACACATGACCTTCCGCAGTTTTCTGGAACACCTTTGCGCCAGCCCCGGCATAGCCGAAGGCGACGATGGCCAGCGCCAATGCCGGCCAAAGCAGGATGAGTGCCGTGGCGGAAAAGAAGGCGCCGAGCGCGGCTCCGGCCAGCGCAAGGAGGGCGCCCAGCGCATAGAACAGCGCCAGCCGGCGCGCCTTGGCATCGCTGGTCAGCCGGGCGCCTGAAAACGGCAGTTCGCCAGTGCGCGGAAACAGCCACAGGGCGAAGAACCCGAGCAGCGCGCCGGTCGGGATGTCGATGAAATGATGTTGCCAGGTTGTCAGCACCGAGGCGCCGATCAGGAAGCACCAGCCATGCCAGAGCGGCAGGAGGAGGCCGCCGAGCCGGTGGCGCCAGTGATCCCAGATGATTGCCAGCAGGGCGATGTGCAGCGAGGGCGCCTGGTTGAACGGTTTGTCGAAACCGCCAAGCACGGCAAACAGGAAGCCCGGCAGGCCGCTCGTTGCGGGCCGCACGAACGTCAGTGTCAGCGGGAACAGGATGAAACAGGCGACGGCGACGATCTGCGCGGTGAGATAACGCCCGGCCAGGCGGTCGACCCCTTGCCTGCTGTCGTTGAGCAGCAGCGACAGGCCGTAGAACAGGTTGATCGACCAGTAAGGCACGATGGTCCAGGCGAGGAAGGGGATGCTGTGTTCCCAGGTGAACACGATGCTGCCGACGTCGTCGCGCCGCGACGCCAGCCAGTTGGCGAAGCCGTAGCTGAGGTAGAAGAACGGCGCTAGGAAGGCCAGCCAAAGCGCTGCCCTGACGACCACCCGGCCATAAGGTTCTGCGCGCACCGTGGATGCAAGCGATGACACCATCCTGCTCAGCGGCGCCGCGCGACCGAGACGGTGAAGATGCCCCATTGGTCGATGCGCTGCTCGAGCTTTTCGAAACCGGCGGCTTCGACGAGCTGGTCCATCTCGCCTTGCGTGCGCCGGCGCATCACCCAAGCCTGGCCGCCGCGATGCGAGGTCAGGCTGCGGGCGATCATCTCAAGCTGTGGATGCCAGGGCTGGTCGGTGTAGAGCAACAAGCTGCCCGGCTGCATGGCGCTGGCCAATCCACCGAGCGAGCGGGCGATCATGGCGTTGTCCGAGAACAGTTCGTAGAGGCCGGAAACGATGGCGAGGTCGGGCGCCGGATCGATCGAGGCGAGCATGTCGGCATCGAAAGCGTCCGCGCGCTGGAACGACACGCTCGCCGGCAATTGCCGCTCGGCGATCAACCTGCGGCCAAGCTGGACATTGAGGTCGGAGTAGTCCTGCAGGCGCACGCTCGCCGGCTGGTCGGGGCTCTTCACGATGGCATCGAGAACATAGCGGCCATGGCCGGCGGCGATGTCGAGAATGTGCGCTGGCCGGCCGGTGGCCTTGAGCGTCGCCAGGCAAGAGCCGATCAGCTCTTCAAGATGCAGCTTGCGCTGGCGGATGCCGCGCCAGCCAATGGCTTCCAGGAAGATGCGGTCGACGAAGCGGCCAAGCGGCGTAAGACCCCGCGCGTCGTTCTCGTAGACATAATCCAGCGTCGAGCCGGAATCGAAGCCGGTGGTGACGCCCGCCTTCATGCCCGACGAGACCCAGGCGCCCATGCGGATGGACGCGCGGCTGAACGCCCAATAAAGGCCCTTGGGCGACAAGAGGTCGAGCGGCGAGGCAAGCCTGTCGGCCTCGTCGCGCGTGTACCCGGCGATGTCCGCCTGCTTCAGGTCGACAGGCGCATCCGGCGAGGCGAACTGCTTTTCCAGGAACGGCCGGATCAGGTCGAGGGCCTGCGCGCGGTCGCGCTCGCCCAGCGTGTCGTGGAAGAAACCCGGCAACACATGGCGTTCCTTTGTGCGGCTGCCGAGATTGACGAAAAACGCGTGCTGCGGGCCGTGGCGCACCACCCAGTCGCTGCCGGAAAGCAGAAGCTGCGTCGGCACGGTGATGGCGCGGGCGTCCGCAACGATGCGTGCCGCGTGCTGGTAGAGTTCCACAAGGATGTTGGAGGCGATCGGCCGCGTGATCAGCGGATCGCTCTCGAAGGAGGCGATGCGCACGGGATCATGGGTCAGGAACTTCGCCTTGACGTAGGAATTGACGAAGAAGCGGCCCTTGATGTTCTGCCAGAACGCGATGCCTTCCTTGGCGAACGGTACGTAGAGCTTGACCGAAAAGGCCGGTGAAGCCAGCACCATGGCACGCAGTTTCGGCGCATAGTCGTGGACCCAGGCCGCAGTGAGCACGGCGCCGAAGGATTGCGCGATCAGCGCAATATCCTGCGTGGCAAAGCCATCCCTGGCGGCAATCTCGCGCATGAAGCAGTCGATGTCACGCACCAGGGCCGAGAAGGAAGGGGCATAGCCGCGCTCGCCGGATGAGCGGCCATTGCCTCGGGCATCCCATGCATAGAGGGCGTGGTCCGGCATCTGCAGTTCGTCGACGAGATGGGCCATGCGACCGCCATGCTCGTGGCCGCGGTGGAACAGCACCACCGCGCCCTTGGCATTGGCGGAAGCTGCCGGCCAGAAGCGGTAGAAGATCTCCGTCCCGTCATGGCTGCGGAAGACACGCTCTTGCGCTTGCCGCTCAAGGCTTTCCGCGGCGATCGGTTCGTGCTTCATGGTCTTTCCCTCGGGCGGCATGGCGAAGCCTCGATGCTTAGCTGGCGCTGCCAATAAGGCCAGCGCGTATCCGGTTTATGGCGGTCAACAGTGAAAGCGTTGCCATGGCCGGAAACACAAGCGGCACGATGGAAGTCGGCCAGAGGCCGGCGGCGCACAGCACGGCGACCACGCCAAGCGCCAGCGCCCTGTCGCTCTTGCCGAACGGCCCGGCATAATTTCGCCCGATCCCGGCAGCGATGCCGAGCACGCCGGCGAATTCGGTCAGCACAGCGGTGAGGGCGAAGGCGACGACGCCCCATGGGCTGAACTGTGGAAAGACGGCGAACGGCAGGATCAGCGCAAGGTCCGAAACGACGTCGCAAAGCTCGTTCAGATACATGCCGAGCGTCGAAGCCTGCCCGTGTTCCCGCGCCAGCATGCCATCCACTGCATTCAGCGCCATGCGCACGAACATCACCACGGGAACGAGCAGCAGCGAGCGCCATTCATGCAAGATCGCGATGGCCGTCCCGGCCGCGATCGACATCAGGGCGGCCAGGATGGTTATGCTGTTTGCTGTGACCCCGATTGCCGCCAGCCGATTGACCAGCGGCCGCAGCCTTCCCTGGAAAGCTGGCTTGAGAGCGTAGAGCGTCGGCATTTTTGGTTGATCCCCCGATCCTGACAGCGGCTGTACATCAATCTGTCACACTCGACTAGCGGCACGAAGCGGCGCCTCTCTAGCGCGCACATCCTGATGTGGTGGATGCGGTCATGCCGACTGCCATGGCCACCGACCAGACGTTCACCACCCGCTAACCATGATTGCGAAGCACGGCCGTCATGCACATTTGCCGGTTTCTGGTGCAACCCGGCATCTTGAATAATAAGCACGCTTATTATATATGCCGCTCATGGTTTCTGATGGCATAGACAGATTGGGCTTCTTGATCCACGACGTGCAGCGCCTGATGCGCAAGCGCTTCGAGGCGAGGGCCAGTGGCTTGGGGCTTTCTTCGGCGCAATGGCGGCTTCTGGTCCGTGTTGCCAAGGAAGATGGTGTCGCGCAGGCGCGGTTGGCCGAACTTCTTGAAATCGAGCCGATCAGCGTTTCGCGCCTGGTTGACCGTATGGAGGAGGGTGGCTGGATCGAGCGCCGCCCCGACGCAGCCGATCGCCGCGTCCGCATGATCTTCCTGACGCCCAAGGCGAGCGACGCCTACGCCGTAATCAAGAGCATTGCGGGAGAAGTCTATGAAGAATCGCTGGTCGGCGTGAAACCGGAAGCCCGTCGCGTCCTGATCGAGGGACTTGAGGCGATGGTCCGCAACCTGACTGACGACGAGACGCCGTCCGTTGAAAAAGTGAAGAGTGCAGAAGGCGCAGCAGCATGAACGCGGTAGCCAAGATAGACGAGAAGGTGACCGAGCTGGAAATGGACGCGCCGGCGCAGCCGGCCGCGGCCCCGGTGGCGGTTGCTCCTCCGATGCAGCCGGCCCCGGCGCCGGTGAAGAAGAAGCGCGGGCTGGGCCGCTCCCTGCTGATGGTTGCGCTGCCTGCGGCGCTGGCTATCGGCGGCGGTTACGTCTGGGTCACCGGCGGCCGCTACCAGGAGACGGAGAACGCCAATCTGCAGCAGGCCAAGGTGTCGATTGCTTCCGACACGGCCGGCCGCATCGTTCAGGTCGACATTGCCGACAACCAGCTGGTCAAACAGGGCGATGTGCTGTTTGCCATCGACCCGGAGCCCTACCGGATCGCGCTGGCCCAGGCCGACGCGGCGGTGGCGGGCGCGCGTCTCAATGTCGAGCAGCTGCGCGCGGCCTATGGGCAGTCGATGGCACAGCAAAGGTCCGATGCCAGTGAGGTCGACTTCGCCCAGTCCCAGTTCGACCGTGCCGCCGACCTTGCCCAGAAGGGCATCAACGCCAAGTCGTCGCTCGACCAGGCCAAGAACGATCTCGACAAGGCAAAGCAGCAGCTTGCCGTTGCCGAGCAAGGCATCATCAGCGCCAAGGCAGCCCTTGGCGGCAATCCAGACATCGAGACAGACAAGCACCCGACCGTGATGGCCGCGCTCGCCGCGCGCGACAAGGCGGCCTACGATCTGGCGCAGACCACGGTCAAGGCGCCGGCCGACGGCATCGTCAGCCAGGCCTCGTCGTTCAAGGTCGGTCAGTATGTCGGCTCCGGCACACCGCTGTTTTCGCTGGTCGAGACCGGCGACACCTGGATCGACGCCAATTTCAAGGAAACCCAGTTGACCCACATGAAGCCCGGCCAGAAGGCCGAGATCATGGTCGACACCTATCCGGGCAGAACTTTCGAGGCGACGGTCAAGGCGATCGGCGCCGGCACGGGAGCCGAATTCTCCCTGCTGCCGGCCCAGAATGCCACAGGCAACTGGGTCAAGGTCACGCAGCGCATTCCGGTGCGCCTGGAACTGACCGATGCCGACGCCAAGATGGCGTTGCGCACCGGCATGAGCGCGACCGTTACCGTCGACACCGGCGTTGCCCGCGGGTTTCCCGCCATATTCGGCCACGCTACGGCGGGCTAAGCGGTGTAGTAGAATGGCGCAAGCCCGTGGGAACCAAGCGGGTGCAAGCCAGTAGCAGGATTGGTCTGATGGGAGGATGGGAAGCATCAGCGTTTGGTTGGAGTCGCGTCGCGACTCGACCGGAATCTGAAATCTTCGACACGGACCCCTCGGTCCTCATGTTTCCGGGCGGCAGGCATCCGCTCATCAGAGACTTTCGGTCGACGTAACCCCCACATCGACCATCGCGTCCCACCGCGAATGAGGGTCTCTCAACGGAAGGCCTTGCCGCCCGGAAACCTGTTCTACACGATTTTGTTACCTGCCGGAAGTTCCGCATCATGAGCACGCCCGAACCCTTCAAAGAAGTGCCGCATCGTGGCCTGATTACGGTCGCGCTCATGCTGGCGACGATCATGCAGGCGCTCGACACGACGATCGCCAACGTTGCGCTGCCGACCATGACCGGCGATCTCGGCGCCTCGCCGGACAACATCAACTGGGTGCTGACGTCCTACATCGTTGCCGCAGCCATCATGACGCCGGTCACCGGCTGGCTGGCCGACCGCTTCGGCCGCAAGGAACTGTTCCTGACGGCGGTGGTCGGCTTCACCGTGTTCTCGATGCTGTGCGGCATCGCCTGGAGCCTGGAGAGCATAGTGTTCTTCCGGCTGATGCAAGGCGTGTTCGGCGCCGCGATCGTGCCGTTGTCGCAGACCTTCCTGCTCGACATCAACCCCAGAGAACGCCATGGCCAGGCGATGGCGATCTGGGGGGCCGGCATCATGCTGGGGCCAATTCTGGGCCCGACGCTCGGTGGCTGGCTGACCGAGAATTTCAACTGGCGCTGGGTGTTCTTCATCAACCTGCCGGTCGGCATTGTCGCCTTCCTCGGCATGGCCGCCTATTTGCCGGCTGTTGCCCGGCGGGTGCGCGGTTTCGATTTCTTCGGCTTCGCCATGATATCGCTCGGCGTCGGCGCGCTTCAGCTGTTGCTTGATCGCGGCGGCGAGGTCGACTGGTTTTCCTCGAATGAGATCTGGATCGAGCTTGGTCTTTCGCTGACCGGCTTCTGGGTGTTCATTATCCACACGGTGACGGCCGAACATCCCTTCATCGATCCCAAGATTTTCCTCGACCGCAATTTCGTTACCGGGCTGGCGTTCATCTTCGTCATGGGTGTGCTCATCCTGGCGAGCATGTCGTTGCTGCCGCCAATGCTGTCGACCATCTTCGGCTATCCAACCATCACCATTGGCGTTGTCCTTGGGCCACGTGGTATCGGCACCATGATTTCGATGCTCGTCGTCGGGCGGATCATGAGCAAGATCGACGCCAGGATCCTGGTCGTCATCGGCTTTCTGCTGACCGCGCAATCACTCTACACCATGTCCAGCTTCACGCCGCAGATGGACAACTGGCTGATCATCAGTTCGGGCGTGATCCAGGGCCTGGGAATGGGAATGGTGTTCGTGCCGCTGTCGACCGTGGCGTTCGCCACGCTTGACGTGCGCTTCCGCACCGATGCCACGGCCTTGTTCAGCCTGGTGCGCAATCTTGGCTCGTCCATCGGCGTTTCGGTGGTGACGGTTCTGATGGTGCGCAACACGCAGGTCAATCACACCGAGCTTTCGGCGTTCATCAATCCGTTCAACCCCAATCTGTGGGCGGTATCGCCGGCGGCCGCGAGCGGCGATCCAATGGCGCTTTCGGAGGTGGATCGGATGGTCAATCTGCAGGCGATGATGATCTCCTACGTCAATGACTTCAAAATACTCATGGTGATGACGCTGATTTCCATTCCGTTCGTTTTCCTGCTGCGCAAGCCAAAGCAGGCGCCCGCCGGTGGCGCACCAGCCGCACACATGGACTAGATGTCGTCACCCTCGAAATTCAAGGCGACGACCAGCTAGAGGAATCCCGCCTTACCTTCCGAGCACAAGGCTCCAGTAGCGCAGGGCGCCGTCGCGGCCGTCGCGCACATAGGCGAGGCCAAAGCGGGTGAAGCGCGGGTCGAGCATGTTGCGGCGGTGGTCGGGCGAATGCGCCCATATGTCGAACAGCTTCTGCAGGTCGAAACGGCCCTCGGCAATATTCTCTGCGGCGGCGCCAGCAATGCGATTGTCCTTGACGCGCGAGGCGAAATCCTTGCCCCAGCCGGTGGTGTGGCTCATGCGGCCACGCAGCGCCATGTAGCCGGCCTGCTGCAGGGCGGCCTGCTCGAGCTGTGGGTCAGGGACCAGCGGCGGAAGCCCGGTCGAGGCTCGGATGCTGGCCAGCGTGCCGGTGGCGGACGAGGAGACGCCGGCGCCTTCGCCGGTCGGCAGCGAAACGGTGCTGCAGGCGGCAAGCCCGGCCAGGGCTGCAAGGCCGACTGCCTTGAGCCATTTGCGCCTGTTCAAGTTCGCGATCTGCTCGTGTTCGATTCCCGAAGTGGTCATGCCTGCCTGAGATAGTCGCGATCATGGCTTTTGCCGGGCAGGGCGGTGGAAATCTGGAATCGAAACGGCCGTTGCCCGCTCATTTCACCAGGGTGATGAGGCGGCTTGCATACATCTCGCGATTTCCAAACATGGCTGTACAGTCGGTCTTGATGGATGAGTTGCCGGTCATCAGTACGGTCAGGCCAACAAGCCTCAGGCAGTCGCCTTGACCGCTCATATCTGAGTTGCCGGCAAAGGAAATGGGCGCGTCAGGCGCATAGACGAACCCGCTGATCACGGAATTTGCGCCGCCGTTCAGCGTCAAGGCCGAAGTGTTGCCGTGGCTCTCGAAAATGGTAATGCCAGCGTAGGGACCGCTGGTGGGAGGGGACAGGTTCACCATTTCATTTGCATTTATGTAGATCTGTGCGTCCTCCATGAGGAATATGGTCACGCCTTGGCCGTTCAGGCTGCCGTTGCCGCCCGGCTTTATGGTGGTGCCGCGCAGGATGTAGACGCCCGGATTGAGCGTGATGTTCCCCGACAAGGTCTTGTCGCAATACGTGCCTGGCGACAGCGTGTAAGTTTTGCCGTTCGGCACGGGCAGGCACAATGTGTAGGGAGGTGGGACGATGTCCGCCAGTGGGTCGAAAGACGCATATTGATGTTCGAGCGGCGCACCGCAGGTAAGATTGGCGTTGGGAGGCGAAAGCCCGGAAGTGCCGCCGGCGGTCGAGACGCAGCCTGCCGACACCTGCGCCGAACCGCCTCTGCTGACAGCATCGGACGCATCCGAGTTTGCCGCGATCACGCAACTGCTCATAGAGACATCGGTCGAGCCCTGCAGGCTCACGGCGGCCGACGCATGTGAATCGAGCGCCAGCACACAGGCCTGCGCGCCGGGGTGCATCTTGACCGTGGCCGAGCGGTGGGCTGGCCAGGGGGCCGCGCCATTGATGAAGCTCGGACGGCTGATGCTGGACGAAACCGAGATGTAATAGGCACTCGGGTCGCCGCTGGCGCTTGCCGAAAAGGCGGAGACGCTGCCCGTATACTCCTGCTGGTCGGCGACGCTCATATTGGCCGTAAAGAATGCCAGCCCAAGCTCCTGCACATCACTCGCGGTCATGCTGGGTAGGTACTTTGTCCCGACGGCAAGCCCAGCCGCGTCCAGCGAATTCTGTAATTGCGCGGCGTCGTCGCTCGTGCCAGTCAGATCGATGGTACCGGCCACGACAAGCATTATCGGCAACATTGCTATGGCGGTCGCCATGGCAAAGTTGCCGCGCTCCGAAGACCAGAAGCTCTTCAATGCGAACATCGCCCCTCGCCAAAACCTGTAAAGTCCAAGTGATACGCCAGGGGGTCTCTACGCGCTATTTCAGTAATTACTAAAATTTGTAATGCTTAAATGCAGCAAGATGGCCGACCAAAACGAAAGCCTGCCAACGCACGGCCATATGAGAGGTGACAGCGAGAGATGAGCACGAGGAGCAGCTTCAAGCTATTGACGCGGCGACAACCCCTGGCAAATCGGCTATGGTGCTACATCTACTAGTGGCAGCTGCGGGCGGCCATCCGGGCGGTGACCGTCCCCGACACACGGGAGGAAGGTTATGGCCGGCTTTCATGTCATGGCGGACGCACACGGGGCGCACGTACAGCCCACGGTTCGCAGCATCACCACGGCGGATCTCAGGGATGCGCTGCGCCTCGGCGCCGAGGACTTCTGGGCAAAACCATCGCACTACGTGTTCCTGTGCCTGATCTACCCCGTTGTCGGCCTGATCCTGACGCGATGGACGTCCGGCGCCAATGCCATCCAGCTCATCTATCCCCTGATGTCGGGTTTCGCCCTGGTCGGCCCGTTTGCCGCCATCGGCCTTTATGAGATCAGCCGCCGCCGCGAACTCGGCATGAACACCTCCTGGCGGCATGCCCTCGATGTGCGTCACTCGCCGGCAATACCGTCGATCGCGGCGATCGGTATCATGCTGGTGGCGCTGTTCCTGTTGTGGCTCTACACCGCGCAGTCGATCTACACCGGCCTGTTCGGCGACCAGCCGCCGGCATCGATCGGTGACTTTGTCCGCGAGGTGCTGACGACCGGCAAGGGCTGGACCCTGATCCTCGCCGGCAATGCCGCCGGTTTTGTCTTCGCCGTTGTCGTGCTCGCCACCACTGTGGTTTCCTTCCCGCTGTTGCTCGACCGAGATGTCGGCGCTGTTTCGGCCATCGAGACCTCGGCGCGCGCGGTGATGGCAAACCCGCTGCAGATGGCGCTGTGGGGGTTGATGGTAGCCGTGCTGCTGGTGATCGGCTCGATCCCGCTGTTTGCCGGGCTCGCCGTGGTCATGCCGGTGCTCGGCCACGCCACCTGGCATCTCTACCGCAAGGTGGTCGAGCCGGAGCGGGCGCAGCAAATCCGGCGGCCGATGTGACGACGCCGGAACGCCAAACAAAGAGCGCCTGACAAAGCCTGATATGCTTGGCTTGTCGGCGCCCTCTGTGGCCAGGTGACGGAGACTGACGCATGGCGTGGAAACTGTCCGGAGTGCTCAAGAAGATCGTCTGGCTGATCTGCTTTGGCATTGCGGGCCATCTCAATATTGCGCTGGCAAGCGCCGACCTGCCGGTGCAACTCGAAAGCGCGGCTGTCACGCCGACGCCGTTTCAGCAACGCATTGCGAGAGAAAGCGGCAAAGTCCTGAATGATGTTCCCGGCACGCCACTGAACGGGTATCTGACGCGACCGCCGGGTGAGGGGCCGTTCCCGGCTATCGTCGTTCTCCACGGATGCACGGGTCTGTTCCCAAGTGTAAGGAAAGCCTGGTCGGAACGGTTGTCTTCCTGGGGTTACGTCGTCCTCTTTGTCGACAGCTTCAGCACGAGAGGCATAAAGGAGACCTGTGATGGCCTCCACTCTGTCGATCGCGTCTATGACGCCTACGGCGCTCTGGAATTCCTGTCGAAATACAGTTTTGTCGACCCGCAGCGCATTGCGTTGATGGGGTTCTCCGCTGGCGGGATCGCAACGCTTGAGGCCGTGCAATCTGGTGGCGCGGAGAGGCTTATGGCGCACAAATTCAAGGCAGCGATCGCCTACTATCCGGATTGTTCGGCGACGAATGGCGACATGGCGGCGCCGACCTTGGTCCTCATCGGTGAGCTGGACGATTGGACGCCCGCCAAGAAATGCCAGGAGATGATGGCGCAGCGCAGCGGCAAGGGAAGCGCCGTGCAGCTTGACGTCTTCAAGGGCGCTCGTCACGCATTTGCCGCCCCAGGATACAAGCCCGGCACCGAGGCCTATGGTCACCGGATGGAGTATGATGCGGCTGCCGCCGACCAATCCATCCGCGATTCTCAGGCTTTTCTGAAGGAAGTCTTCGGCGGCTGACGGCGGCGATCGCCGCTTGTACTTCCACTCTCAGCGCTGTGCGTCGGTCGCCATCTTCAGCGCGAGTGCCATCAGCACGGTGCCCATCATCCAGCGCTGGATGACCAGCCATAGCGGCCGGCCAGCGAGGAAGGTGGCTATCGAGCCCGCTGTCACCGCGATGATGGCATTGACGCTGAGGCTGATCGATATCTGCGTCGCGCCGAGCACCAGAAGCTGCGACAGGACATGGCCTTTGTCCAGGCTGATGAACTGCGGCAGCAGCGACAGATAGAGCACGGCCACCTTCGGATTGAGCAGATTGGTCATCAGGCCCATGGCGAACAGCTTGCGCGGCCGGTCCCGCGGCAGCTCGCGCACCTGGAATGGCGAGCGACCGCCCGGCTTCACCGCTTGCCAGGCCAGCCACAGGAGATAGAGCACGCCGGCAAAGCGCAGCGCGTCATAGGCATAGGGCACGGCAAGCAGCAGCGCGGTGATGCCGAACGCCGCCGCCAGCACAAAGAAGACAAAGCCGAGCGCGACGCCGCCAAGTGAGATCAGGCCCGCCTTTGGCCCTTGCGACAGGGAACGCGAGATCAGGTAGATCATGTTGGGGCCTGGCGTCAGCACCATGCCGAGGCAGACCAGCGCGAAGGCGAGATGGTTGGCGGTTTCGGGCATCTGTTCGTTCCCCTGCGCACCCCGGTGCGGAAGCGAGCGGCCAATATCTGCCCGTGCCGGCAGGCGTCCGCAAGGGCATGGCGCAGCCAGCCGTTGCGCCAGATGGCTGCCAGCGTCTCCGGATCAGCTGACGACGCGCAGGTTCGACAATTCGTTGCCGATCTCCTTGAAATCGTTCGACAAGGTGGCGCCGGTGGCATTCCAGAACAGCTTGGCCGGCTTGCTCGGATCCGTTGGATCCTTGCGGAAGCGCGAGTTCGACGAGCAGGATTTCAGCGCCGCGATCGCCGCCTGGTCGCTGGTTTTGGTCGTGGACAGGTCGAGCGCCACGGTCATCACCATGATGTTGGCTGCCTTGGCGTTGTTGCAAAGCGTCGCCATCTGCTCGTTGAGCGCGCTCGTGTAATTGCCGTTCGAATAGTCGAACTGGCCAATGGCGCTCGATGTCCCCAGAAACATGCGGCCGACCAAGGTGCCGTTGTAGCCGGGGTTGAGATAGCCGTAGGACGCGTAGGTCGACTTCGAATCGGCGGGATCGGAATAGCCGAGCGACGCAGGCGTGTAGTAGGTGTTGGCGCCGTCGGTCAGCACGATCACGACCTTGTCGTTGCCTCTTTCTGTTTCCGGGCGTCCTTGCGTGAACGGCTCGCCGCTCGAGACCACCCGCCAGCCCCAGGCCATGCCCTCGGGAACGCTGGTGCCGCCATTCGGCTGCATCAGGTCGATCGCGGCCTTGATCGAGGTCAGTCCGTCGGTGACGCTGACGTCGGTCAGCGGTGTGATCGGGTTGGTGGTGCAGCTGTAGTTCGGGCCGTTGCCGGCCGGCAGCGCCGGCGCATCGATCGGCCGCGGCTGGAAATATTTGGCCATGTTGCGCAGCCGGGATTGGCCTGTGCTGCTCGTCGGGTCGTCATTCCACCAGCTGTTCACGGCGCCATAGGTCGTCGGCACGGCCTCGTCGGGATCCTGGGTGAGCTTCCAATGGTTGCCGGGTTCGTCCGGGGCGAACATCGGCACGAACATCGTCGCCGGATCGCCGACCCCTATGCCGGTGTTCGCCGAGCCGCCGGACGGCGGCGCGTCGTTGACATTGTAGGGGTAGGGTCGGGCTTCGACGCAGCCTTGCCAACTGGCGAACGGGCCATAGGAATCGATGTAGTCGTACTCGTCGTGGCTTCGTTTGCAGGTGTTGTTCGAGTTGTACTCGTCGCACACCACGCGTTTGCTGTTGGTGATGCGCTCGTGGTTGGTGACGACCTTCATGTCGCGGTAGAGCGAAAACCGGGTCAGCATCTGGCCTTCATCGGCACCCCATCCGGAGCCGCGCTTGTACCATATGCCGTTGGTCTGCTGGGCGTATTTGTTGGCCGTGTTCAGCGTCGACCAGTCGAAGTTCTCGTTCGATACCGGCGACAGGCCTTCGGTGTCCATCCACGATGCGTTGCCGTTGCTGGCACCGACATTGACCGAGGCAGCAAAGGGCACGAGGCCGAATTGCACCGGCCTGTCCACCTGCTTGATCATTGCCGCTTGCAGGGCCAGCGTGTCGACCAGCTGCTTGGCAGCAGTTTTGAGAAGATCGATGCGCCTTTGCCCCGAGCCGGTTCCGGTCGTGGTCATCGATCCGGAATTGTCGAGCACCAGGGCAACTTCCAGCGTGTTCTTCAGACGCACTTCCGAGGAGACGTCGAAGCTGATTTTCTGGTTCGCGTCGGTTTGGGATTTGCCGATGAGCTGGCCGAAGGCAGGAAAGAAATAGGGCTGGTAGTCAAGACGCGCGTTCATCTTGAGCAAGCCGCCGCCGCTGGTGTTGCTCGGCAAGGTGACGTTGAGCGTCGCGTTGGCGGGATCGACGCTGTTGAGGTTGGCGTTGAAGAAGTCGAGCGCATAGGCTCTCAACTGGTCGTCGGTCGCACCTTCCGTCAGCCGTCGCGCAGTGGCGAAGTTGGCGGCATCGAGCGCATTCAACACCGTCTGCTTTTCACGGTTCATCTCGGTGTAGTCGACCGCCATCGCCAGGCCGCCCATCAGCGGAACCAGCGCAACGACCGTCATAAGAGCATAGTTGCCGCGTTTGTCGCGGCAGAACCGACGCCAGAGTTCATGCATGTCTTGCTGCGGCCCCCGCCGGCGGATTCTTGATCAGGCGCCAACTTTCCACAAAACGCTGAAGGACGGGTTTGGGAAACCGCTCGATTGCTTGGTCCGCGCTTCACCAACCGCTAACCAATCCGGCATCCGGGCGAAAGCTGGTGACAGGCCGGGGCGGTTCGGTTAATCGGAACCGGCTGCGGCGAACCGTCGGCCGCGGCGCTCGCAATGATCATGACTGAAGGAAACGGCATGGCGGATTCGCCTGAAATCATCGGCTCGCTCGAAGACGTGTCGAAGCCCTATTCGGCAATCCTGTGCGATGTCTGGGGTGTGGTGCACAACGGCGAGGCGCACTTTCCTGTCGCGGCTTCGGCGCTGGCGAGGGCTCGCGAGGCAGAAATCCCCATCGTCCTGATCACGAATTCGCCGCGCAGAAGTGCCGATGTCGTGGCTCAGATGAACGCGATCGGCGTCCCACCATCAGCCTACGACCGTGTCGTCACATCAGGCGACGTGACCCGCGACCTGATCGCCGAGGGCCCCCGAAAGATCTTCCATATTGGCGCCGACCGCGATTTCACCCTCTATGACGGTCTCGACGTTGAGCTTGTCGAGGAATTCGAGGCGTCCGGCGTCGTCTGCACCGGCCTGTTCGATGACGAGGTCGAGAAGCCCGAGGATTACACGGAGCTTCTGCGGCGGTTGCGCGCCAGGAACCTGCCCTTCATCTGTGCAAATCCCGATATCGTGGTCGAACGCGGCGAACGCATCATCTGGTGTGCCGGTGCGCTGGCACGCGACTATGCCCAGCTCGGCGGCCGCACCTTGATCGCCGGTAAACCCTACGCGCCGATCTATGACCTCGCGATCAAGGAAGTTGCCGAGATTCTTGGCCGGCCGATCGAGCGTTCGCAGGTGCTGGCCATCGGCGACGGCATGATGACCGACGTGAAGGGCGCGGTCGACAATGGTTTCGACGTTCTCTATGTGTCCGGCGGCATCCATGCGCGCGACTATGGCGATGCATTGCAACCGGATCCAGCAAGGCTGGCGACCTTCCTGGAGAAGCATGGGTATCGTCCGGTGGCTGTCATTCCCAGACTGCGGTAGGTGACGATGGCGGCCTTCCAGCACATTTTGGCAACCGCGCCGCTACCCGCCGATTTGCGTGGCGGCGTGGTGGCGATCGGCAATTTCGACGGTGTCCACCGCGGTCATCAGACGGTGCTCGAGCGAGCCCTGGCCGAAGCCGGGCGGCGCCAGGTGCCGGCCCTGGTGCTGACTTTCGAGCCGCATCCGCGCAAGGTCTTCAAGCCCGACATGCCGTTGTTCGTGCTGACGCCGCCGCCGATGAAGGCGAGGCTGCTGTCGTTGCTGGGTTTTGCCGCGCTTGTCGAGCAGCCGTTCACGCGCGACTTCGCCTCGCTGTCGGCGGAGGCATTCGTGACCGATGTGCTGGAAAGGAACCTTGGCATTACCCACGCCGTGACCGGGTTCGATTTCCATTTCGGCAAGGACCGTCAAGGCGGCCCGGCCTACCTGATGGCGGCCGGCGAGCGTCATGGCTTCGGCGTCACGCTCGTCGACGCCTTTCGTGACGAGGGCCACGAGGTGGTGTCGTCGAGCCGCATCCGCGTCTTGCTGAGCGAGGGCGCGGTGGCCGAGGCCGCCGGACTGCTCGGCTATCGCTTCACCGTTGAAAGCGAGGTTGTGGGCGGCCAGCAGCTTGGCCGCACGCTTGGCTTTCCAACCGCGAACATGAGGCTTTCCACGGAAGCCGCGCTCAAGGAGGGCATCTATGCCGTCCGCTTTCGTCGCGCCGACGGCACGCTTCACGACGGTGTCGCCAGCTTCGGCCGCCGCCCGACCGTCGACGACAACGGCGCGCCGCTGCTGGAAACCTTCGTCTTTGATTTCTCAGGCGACCTCTACGGCGAGGTCTGCCAGGTTTCCTTCTTCGGTTTCCTGCGCCCGGAGGTGAAGTTCGAAGGGCTCGACGCGCTGGTCGCGCAGATGAAGCGCGATGAAGCCGAGGCGCGCGCGCTGCTTGCCGGCGTCAGGCCGCTCTCCGTGCTCGACGCGGCCATGGCCTTCTAGGCATGATCCCGAAAAGTGGGAACCGGTTTTCGGGCAAGATCATGCCCAGGCAAAATTTACTTTTTCAGTGCCAGGCCGACGGCGATGAAGGTCCAGCCCTGGAAGATCAGGTCGATCGCCAGAAACAGCCCGAGCACCCACAGGCTGTTGACGGGCCAGCCCATGGCGATGATCAGGCCGGCAAGCGCGCTGATGATGCCGGCCGCGACGATCCAGCCCCAGCCGGGTTCCGGCCTGTGGCTGTAGCCGACCCAGGCCCGGAGCACCCCGGAAGCCACAAGCGCGATCGCCAGCAGGAACGTCAGTACCGCTGAAGCGAGCAGCGGATTGTCGAAGGCGAAAAATCCGGCGATGGCATAGAGCAGTCCGCTGAGCAGCCAGTAGAAGAACCGACTCCAGGTCTTGACGCCGAAGGCATGCACGATCTCGATGACGCCGGCCATCAGCATCAGCCAGCCCACGACATAGACCGAAGCCACGGTGGCGATGAACAGATTGCCGAAGGCAATGCCGCCGAAGATGAGCAGCAGCACGCCAAGCGCGACGAACCACCCCCATTTTGTCCGTGTCTGTTCCATTGCGGTTCTCAAGGCGTCGCCATGCAGGGTCATTGTCGCGGTCTCCATCTGGGGCTGCGGGATACTGCCAGGCGGAGGTTAATCCCGGCGCTTGCCAACGTCCAGTCGATGGCCGATAGCTGCAGCGCCGCAATCCGTGATCGGACGTCTCGGATTTAAATCAAATTTTACCAAACGGCCTTCAAAGCTGTCATCGGTAAACGGTGCGCGTTGTGTTAGTGGAGTGGCCATGAGTCCGGTCGGAAGAATCTCTGTGGTGTTGGCCGCTGCGCTGCTGGGTGGCGCGAGCACAGCCAATGCGGGCGAGGGCAGCTGGCTGTCCGGTGACTGGTATCTGACCGTTGGCGCAACCGGCATGATCGCGCCGAACTTCGAGGGCGGCAAGAAATACCTGCTCAGCGCCTCGCCGATCATCTCGCTGGGCAAGGCCGGACCGGCGGCCCGCTTCACGTCGCGCAACGACAACATCTCGCTGGCCTTGATCGACGATGGCGGCGTTCGCGCCGGCCTGACCGGCAAGTTCCTATTTTCCCGTGATGACGACAATGCCGATGAACTGAAGGGCCTCGATCCGGTGCGCTGGGGCGGCGAGGTCGGCGGCTTCTTCGAATTCTATCCGACCGACTGGCTGCGCGCACGCGCCGAGCTGCGCCACGGCATCCGCGCCCATAACGGCTTTGTCGCCGATATCGCCGCCGACGCTTTTTATGATGTCACGCCAACTGTCCGGATTTCTGGGGGACCGCGTGTGTCCTTCGCCTCGGAAAAATATTTCGATGCCTATTATGGCGTCGACGCACAGGAGGCCGTGGCCTCCGGGCTCAGCGAATATCATCCCGGCGGTGGCCTGAAGTCGACCGGCCTCGGTGGCGCGATAACCTGGAAGGTGACGGAGCCGATGACCGCCAGCCTGTTCGGTGAATATTCGCGCCTGATGGGACCGGCGGCCGATTCCAGCCTGGTCAGGGAACGCGGCGACCGCAATCAGTTCATGATCGGCGTGTCGACCAGCTACCGCTTCGATTTTACGATGTAACGGAATCGAGCGAGAGACACTTTATTCCTGCGCCTATCTCCGCTAAAAGCCCACCGATGACGAGCTTTTCGCGCCTTCACGCGCTGACCATACGAATTACCGGCCCGGTGTTCCGGGCGGCCTGAGGGGTCGCCGGAGCCGCCGGGAATTTTGCGCGCGGCCTCTCGCGCTTTTTCCAGATCATCAACGCATATCGCCCAAAAGTGGCTTCGGTTTTGGGAAAACGATATGCGTCAAAGCAACGACCTCACGCCCGAGCCCTTCGAGGCCGGGTAATGTAGATGGCAGACCAATGACCGACAAAACGTCCAATAATTCAACGATCGACTATTCCAAGACGCTCTATTTGCCGCAGACGGATTTCCCGATGCGCGCCGGCTTGCCCGAAAAGGAGCCGCTGCTGGTCCAGCGCTGGCAGGACATGGACCTCTACCGCAAGCTGCGTGAGAGCGCGGCCGGCCGGACCAAATACGTGCTGCACGACGGTCCGCCCTACGCCAACGGCAACATCCATATCGGCCACGCGCTGAACAAGATCCTCAAGGACGTCATCACCCGCTCGTTCCAGATGCGTGGCTATGACTCGAACTACGTGCCGGGCTGGGACTGCC
The DNA here is from genome assembly GCF_057784235.1 of Mesorhizobium sp. CNPSo 4670. Lineage (NCBI taxonomy): Bacteria > Pseudomonadati > Pseudomonadota > Alphaproteobacteria > Hyphomicrobiales > Phyllobacteriaceae > Mesorhizobium > Mesorhizobium sp. CNPSo 4670. Next base: position 27,824 of record NZ_JBWJFQ010000032.1, read on the forward strand.
ATGGCCTGCCGATCGAATGGAAGATCGAGGAGCAGTATCGCGCCAAGGGCAAGAACAAGGACGAGGTTCCGGTCAACGAGTTCCGCCAGGAGTGCCGCGAGTTCGCCGCGCACTGGATCACGGTGCAGGGCGGCGAGTTCCAGCGGCTCGGCGTCATCGGCGACTTCAAGAACCCCTATACGACGATGGCCTTCCATGCCGAGTCACGCATCGCCGGCGAGCTGCTGAAGTTCGCCATGTCGGGCCAACTCTATCGCGGCTCCAAGCCGGTGATGTGGAGTGTGGTCGAACGCACGGCACTTGCCGAGGCCGAGGTCGAGTACCAGGATTACGAGTCCGACACGATCTGGGTGAAGTTCCCAATCGTCAGCCTAGTCCAGCCGGTCGATGACGGCGTGACCAAACTGACGGAAGGGGCGCTGGATCTGTTGCAGGCCCACGTCGTCATCTGGACGACGACGCCATGGACGATCCCAGGCAACCGCGCCGTCAACTACTCGCCTCGCATCAGCTATGGCCTCTACGAGGTAACAGCGGCCGAGAATGCGTTCGGCCCCCAGCCGGGCGAAAAGCTGATCTTCGCCGACGCGCTGGCCGACGAGTCCGCTGCCAAGGCCAAGGTCACCTTGAATCGGCTTCGCAGTGTTTCGGCGCAAGAGCTTGGAAGCCTTACGCTTTGCCATCCGTTCAAGGGTTTTGGCGGCGGCTACGAATTTCCCGTGCCGATGCTCGCCGGCGACCATGTCACCGACGATGCCGGCACCGGCTTCGTCCACACCGCGCCCGGCCATGGCCGCGAGGACTTTGACGCCTGGATGGATGCTGCGGCGGACTTGCGCGCGCGCGGCATCGACAGCGCCATTCCGTTCACCGTCGACGATGGCGGCTTCTTCACCAAGGACGCGCCGGGTTTTGGCCCGGACCGCGAGGGCGGAGCCGCGCGCGTCATCGACGACAATGGCAAGAAGGGCAACGCCAACCAGGCAGTCATCGATGAGCTGATCAAGCGCAACGCGCTGTTCGCACGCGGCCGGCTGAAGCACTCCTATCCGCATTCCTGGCGGTCCAAAAAACCGATCATCTTCCGCAACACGCCGCAGTGGTTTGTCTATATGGACAAGGATCTGGGCGATGGCTCGACGTTGCGCAGCCGCGCGCTGAAGGCGATCGACGACACCCGTTTCGTGCCTGCCGCCGGCCAGAACCGCATCCGCGCCATGATCGAGGAGCGCCCTGACTGGGTGCTGTCGCGCCAGCGCGCCTGGGGCGTGCCGATCGCCGTCTTCGCCGATGCCGACGGCAATGTGCTGAAGGACGAGGCTGTCAACCAGCGCATCATGGACGCTTTCGAGCAGGAAGGCGCCGACGCCTGGTTCGCCGCCGGTGCCAAGGAGCGTTTCCTGGGCAACCACGATGCATCCAGGTGGAAGCAGGTGATGGACATCCTCGACGTCTGGTTCGATTCGGGCTCGACGCACGCTTTCACGCTGGAGGATCGCCCGGATTTGAAATGGCCGGCCGATGTCTATCTCGAAGGCTCCGACCAGCATCGCGGCTGGTTCCACTCGTCGCTGCTGGAAAGCTGCGGCACCAGGGGCAGGGCGCCTTACGACACCGTCGTCACCCACGGCTTCACCATGGATGAAGACGGCCGCAAGATGTCGAAGTCGCTCGGCAACACCGTCGTGCCACAGGACGTCATCAAGCAGTCGGGCGCCGACATCCTGCGCCTGTGGGTGGTGACGACCGACTATTGGGAAGACCAGCGTCTCGGCAAGAATGTGCTGCAGACCAACATCGACGCGTATCGCAAGCTGCGCAACACCATCCGCTGGATGCTGGGCACGCTTGCCCATGACAATGGCGAGGAGGTGCCGCTCGACAAGATGCCGGAGCTGGAGCGGCTGATGCTGCATCGGCTGGCCGAGCTGGATGAGGTGGTGCGATCGGGCTACGACGCCTTCGAATTCAAGCGCATCACGCGCATGCTGCTTGATTTCATGGTGGTGGAATTGTCGGCCTTCTATTTCGACATCCGCAAGGACGCGCTGTACTGCGACGCGCCGTCGAGCGTTAGGCGCAAGGCCTCGGTGCAAGTGGTGCGACATCTCTTTGATTGTCTGGTCAAATGGCTGGCGCCGATGCTGCCTTTCACCATGGAAGAAGCCTGGCTCGACCTTCATGCGGACGCCGTCTCGGTGCATCTCGACCAGTTTCCGCAAATCCCGGCGGACTGGAAGAACGAGGCGCTGGCGGAAAAGTGGCGCAAGGTGAGGCAGGTGCGACGCGTCGTCACCGGCGCGCTCGAGATCGCGCGCGCACAGAAGGTGATCGGTTCGTCGCTGGAAGCGGTGCCGGTCGTCACCATCGACGATGCAGCGCTCGAAGCGGCGATATCCGATGTCGACATGGCCGAGATGGCGATCACCAGCGATCTGGTCATCGCGCATGGCGAGGTGCCGGCTGGCGCCTTCACGCTCGACGACGTCAGGGGTGTCGCCGTCGTGGTCGAGAAGGCCGAGGACCGCGGCCTGGTGAAGTGCGCGCGTTCCTGGCGCTATACCGCCGATGTCGGGCAGGACGTTGCGTTTCCCGACGTTTCGGCTAGGGATGCGGCGGTGTTGCATGAGTTGAAAGCGCTTGGCCGGCTTTGACAGGCCGGCCGGTCAGAATGGCTCTATCGGTGCACAAATGCCACGCCGGGCGCGCGAAAACCGCCCGCGCGTTGCCCTTAACGAGTGGTTGAGGTAAACACGCGAAACTCCGGAAGACAAATTGTCGCCGGATTTCCGTCGCAAGTGCTTGGACGATGGGGACCGGACACAGGGCCGGTGGCAATCGAGAGGCTGTCTAGAGTGGGACTTTTTGGCATGACCGAGAGATATAACGTGCGCCTGGCGCTGCTGGCGCCGCTTGTCGCATCGGGGCTCGCTCTGTCCGGCTGCATGAGCTCTCCGACCTATGGCACCGACAAGACCGCCGGTGAACAGCTGGCGGGCGATATTTCAAGCGCCTTTTCGATCGCGCCGAAGCAAAAGGAACGGATCGACTACAAGCCGCGCCCGACGCTGGTCAAGCCGGCACCAGGCCAGAAGGAAGCGCTGCCGGCGCCGCAGGACAGCATCGAGACGGCGAGCGCCGAATGGCCCGAATCGCCGGAGCAGCGTCGCGCCCGCCTGCGCGCCGACGCTACCGCCCATCAGAACGATCCGGCTTATCAGTCAGAGATCGTCGACGACGTGCAGTCCGATCCAGCATCGGTCAAGAAGGCAATGGCAGATTCAGGCTCGAGCCACCCGCCGGCGTGGAGCCCCTCGGATTCGGACAAGGGTCGTGCCGCCGAGATCCAGCGCCGCCTTGTCGAAAGCAAGCAGGGCGATCCGAACACCCGTAAATATCTGAGCGAGCCGCCGGTGCAATATCGCGTCGCCTCCGACACCGCGCCGCAGAACGAGCTTGGCGAAGACGAGTACAAGAAGGAACGCCGCCTGAAGAAAGAGGCGGAAGGCAAGAAGGGCAGCGGCTGGTTCGACTGGCTGCCGTCCCTGTAAGAACGGGCCACGCTTCGTTGCCTTTGCGGTGCGCCCGGTTCAGTCGCGCCGCTCCCGGAAAAATCCTTTGAGCAGCAGCGCAGCTTCGGTCTCGCCCATGCCCGGATAGATGTCGGGCGCGTGGTGGCAGGTCGTCGATGCGAAGAAGCGCGCGCCATTGATCACCGCGCCCCCCTTGTCGTCGGCGGCGCCGAAATAGAGCCGGCGCAGCCGGGCGAAGGAAATGGCGCCGGCGCACATGGCGCAAGGCTCCAGCGTCACATAGAGATCATGGCCGGTGAGCCGCTCGCTCGAGAGCTTGCGGCAGGCCTCGCGGATGACTAGCATCTCGGCGTGCGCCGTCGGGTCGGCAAGCTCGCGGGTGCGGTTGCCGGCGCTGGCAATGACCGTGCCGCCGCTGGCGATAACGGCGCCAACCGGCACTTCGCCTCGAAAGGCGGCGGCTTCAGCCTCTTTCAGCGCCAGCGCCATGAAATCCGGCCGCTTCACGCGATCTCCATTCCGATTATCTCCTCGCCTCTCGCTGGAGCAAGTCCGTTTCAGAATGAACCGCACTTGCTCCAGGCTTTTGATTTTCGTTTGTCTTTCGGAAAAACCGGTCTCCACTTTTCCCTGACAAACTCCGGTGATCCTGTTATTGAGCGCATAACCCCGAAAATCGGACTCGGTTTTCGGAAATGATCATGCGCCAAATCAAAAGTGCTACAGCGTTCGTTGCGCGCCCAAAAGGATGCGCCACGCTGTAGCAGCGCAAACGGACAAAGGCCATATGGACGACAACGACAAGAAATTCCGACCCAAAAAGGGTCCGGTCAGGAGCGGCTCGAAAGCTGCCGGACCACGCAGCCGTGATGGAGCCGCCGGGAAGGGCGGCAAGCCGTCCTTTGGCGCAAAGAAACCTTACGCACCGCGTGGCGATCGGCCGATGGCCACTGAGGGCGAGCGGCCGAAGCGCGACTTCAAGGGCGGCGACAAGCCGTTCGGCAAGGGTCCGCGCCCCGAAGGCAAGCCCTATGAGAAGCGCGAGGGACCACGCAAGCCCTACGCACCGCGCGGCGACCGCCCGATGGCGGCCGAAGGCGAGCGCAAGCCGTATGAAAAGCGCGAAGGACCACGCAAGCCCTATGCGCCGCGTGGCGACCGTCCGATGGCCGCCGAAGGTGAGCGCAAGCCGTATGAAAAGCGCGAAGGACCACGCAAGCCCTATGCGCCGCGCGGCGACCGTCCGATGCCCGCCGAAAGTGAGCGTAAGCCTTATGAAAAACGCGAGGGTCCGCGCAAGCCTTACGCACCACGCGGCGATCGTCCTGTTGCGGCGGCGGAGGGCGGCGAAAGGCGCTTCGACCGTCCCAAGCGGGATTTCAGCGATCGCGCGCCGCGCGACGCCGGCGATCGTCCGAAGCGCGATTTCGCTGACCGCCCCAAGCGTGACTTCGCCGATCGCCCCAAGCGTGACTTCGGTGGCGACCGTCCCAAGCGCGACTTCAGTGATCGGCCACAAGGGGCATCGGGTGCCGGCTTCAAGCCGCGTCCGCGTTCGGCGGAAGTGACGGAAGAGGCAGGCGAGCGCATCGCCAAGCGGCTGGCGCGCGCCGGCCTTGCTTCGCGCCGCGATGCCGAGGAGCTGATCGCCGCCGGCCGAGTCAAGGTCAATGGCCGGGCGCTGACCTCGCCGGCTTTCAACGTCATGCCCGACGACATCATCCATCTCGACGGCATGGAAATCCCGCCGATCGAGCGCACGCGCCTGTTCCTGTTCCACAAGCCGGCCGGCGTCGTCACCACCAACCGTGATCCCGAGGGCCGCAAGACCGTCTTCGACGTGCTGCCGGCCGAATTGCCGCGGCTGATGACCATCGGCCGCCTCGACATCAACACCGAAGGCCTGCTGCTGCTCACCAATGATGGCGGCTTGTCGCGCGTGCTCGAACTGCCGGCCACCGGCTGGCTGCGCCGCTACCGGGTGCGCGTCCACGGCAAGGTCGAGGAAAGCGCGCTCGCCGGCCTGCGTGAAGGCATTGCCGTCGACGGAGTCTTTTACGGCGCCATCGAAGCGACGCTCGACCGTGAGCAGGGCACCAATGCCTGGCTGACGATCGGCCTGCGCGAGGGCAAGAACCGCGAAGTCAGGAACATCCTCGGTTCGCTTGGCCTCGATGTGACGCGGCTGATCCGCATTTCCTACGGACCGTTCCAGCTCGATGACCTCGCCGAGGGCCATGTGCTGGAGATCAAGGGGCGGGTGCTGCGCGACCAGCTTGGCGAGCGTCTGGTCGAGGAATCCGGCGCCAATTTCGATGTCGAGATATCAAAGCCGTTTTCCAACAAGCCAGTGCGGCGCACCGAGATCCGCGAGCCGGAGCCGGAACGGCCGAAGTTCACCAGAGATGGCGAGCGCCGGCCGATCGGCGAGGGCGGGCTGATCAAGAACCGCAAGCGCCGCGAAGGCAGCCGCGACGAGGCACTGGGCAAGCTGTCGACAAGTCCCGACAGAGGCGCCGGGCCGGAGAAGAGCTATGGCGAGCGCGGTCCGCGACCCGAACGCAGCTTTGGCGACAAGCCCCGTGGCGGCTTTGGCGACAAGCCGCGCGGTGGCTTTGGCGGCAAGCCGGGCGGTGGCAAGAAATCCGAGCGCGAGCAGCGGCCGATCGAGCCGCCCGGCCAGCGCAAGGCCAATGTCTGGATGGCGCCGGGCGCGCGTCCGATCGGCAAGGGCAGGGCTGAGGCCGACGCCGCCAGGGCGGCCGACGCCAAGGCGCGCAAGGCATCGTTCAAGCCGTCCTATGGCAAACCGGCCGGCGCCAAGCCGTTCGGCAAGCCGCGTGGCGAGCGTCCGGGCGGCGCCGGTGGCGGCGAACGGCCGCGCAGCGGCCCCAGGGGTCCTAGGACGAAATGAGGCCCGGATTGGAATGAGGCCCAGCGCAAGATGAGAATCGTCGGCGGTGAGTTTCGCGGGCGTCCCCTGGCGACGCCCCGCAGCAGCGCTATCCGCCCGACGACCGATCGCACCCGCGAGGCTGTCTTCAACGTGCTGGCGCATCGCTTTGCGGAGCAATTGGACGGGGCTCGAGTGCTCGACCTGTTCGCCGGGACTGGCGCGCTCGGCCTCGAAGCGCTGTCGCGCGGTGCCTCCTACGGCGTCTTCATCGAGGAATCGGCGGAAGGCCGTGGCCTGATCCGCGACAATGTCGAGGCGTTTGGCCTGACCGGCCGCACGAAGATCTTTCGCCGCGATGCCACAGGTCTTGGCGAGGCCGGCACGCTTGCGCCGTTCGGCCTGGTCTTCGCCGATCCGCCCTATGGCAAGGGTCTTGGCGAGCGCGCCTTGCAGTCGGCCAGGGCCGGCGGCTGGCTTCGTCCCGGCGCGCTGTGCGTGGTCGAGGAGGCGGCGGTGGCGCCCTTCGAACCAGGCCCCGGCTTTTCCGTACTGGACGAGCGCAATTACGGCGAGACGGTGATCCGGTTTATCGAGGTTGCGTGATACGCCTTGCATCAAGGCCGGCCTCTTTGCCGCCGCCTTTGCCGGCAACATGACGAACAATTCACTTTGCTTGTCGCCAGCACCTTGCCTATCGTCCCGCCTGGAAATCGGAGCCATTGATGACATCTAGGGTTGAGTGGCTGCGCGGAACGCTGCTGGCGACATCGCTGGCTTTCACCATGACCGGCCCGGTGCTGGCGGACAGCACCGTGTTGCCCAACACGACGCCGAACGCGTTCAAGGTGACGGATTTCCTGCTCGACAACGGCATGGAGGTCGTCGTTATCCCCGACCATCGCGCGCCGATCGTCACCCACATGGTGTGGTACAAGATCGGCAGCGCCGACGAACCGCCTGGCAAATCCGGCATCGCCCATTTCTTCGAGCATCTGATGTTCAAGGCGACGACCCACCATGTGGCCGGCGAGTTCGACCGCGCCATCTCCGACATCGGCGGCTCCAACAACGCCTTCACCTCCTACGACTACACTGCCTTCCACGAGACGGTGGCGCCGTCGGCGCTCGAGCTCATGATGAGTTTCGAGGCCGACCGCATGCGCAACCTCATCCTCACCGACGACGTCATCAAGACCGAACGCGACGTCATCCTCGAGGAGCGCCGCTCGCGCATCGACAACAATCCCGAGGCGGTGCTGGACGAGGAAGTCGACGCCACGCTGTGGCAGAACCAGCCTTACCGCATCCCGGTCATCGGCTGGATGCAGGAGATGGAGCAACTGAACCGCACCGACGCCACCGCCTTCTATGACAAATATTACCGGCCCAACAACGCCGTGCTGATCGTGGCCGGCGATGTCGAACCCGACACGGTGCGGGCACTGGCCGAGAAGACCTATGGCAAGGTGGCGCGCGGGCCCGATCTGCCGCCGCGCATCCGTCCGGTTGAACCCGAGCAGAACACCAAGCGCACGGTCACGCTCTCCGACGCCCGCGTCAGCGTGCCGAGTTTTTCCACGCAGTGGGTGGTGCCGTCCTATCATTCCGGCAAGCCGGGCGAGGCGGAAGCGCTCGACCTGCTGGCCGAGATCCTCGGTGGCGGCAACCGCAGCCGGCTCTACCAGGCACTCGTCGTCCAGCAAGGCATCGCGTCCAACGCCGGCGCCTATTTCCAGGGCACCATGCTGGACGACACCAATTTCACCGTCTATGGCGCCCCACGCGGCGACGCCAAACTCGCCGATGTCGAAGCGGCAGTCGATGCCGAGGTGGCGCGCATCGTCAGGGACGGCGTCACGTCGGGGGAGCTGGAAAAGGCCAAGGACCGTTATGTGCGTTCGATGATCTTTGCCCGCGACAAGCAGGAGTCCATGGCCAACATCTATGGCTCGACGCTGGCCACCGGCGGCAACGTGCAAGACGTCCAGCAATGGCCGGAGCGCATCCGCAAGGTCACAACAGAAGAGATCAAGGCTGTCGCTGCGCGCTATCTGGTGCTCGACCGGTCGACGACCGGCTATTTGCTGCCGCAAGTCAAGGCGGAGAACTGATTTGATGACGAACCAGCACCGCCACGCTTTCCCTCCTCCCCTTGTGGGGTCCGAAGGACGGAGCGAGACCCGTGGCTCGCCCCAGAGCGGTGGCCGAGCGCAGCTCGGTCGGATGAGGGGTGCTCCCGCTTGGCACCGTCCGTACTCTGTCCAACACCGCTCGACCGTCTCGGCGCTGCGCGCCGATCCACCTTCTCCGGCAAGGGGAGAAGGAAAAACCCGGCGCGCTGCCGCAGCGCTTGCGACCCTTTTCCTCTCCATCCTCTTCCTGATCCTGCCGGCACTCACGGCGCGCGCGATGGACATCCAGTCCGTTACCTCGCCAAAAGGCATCAACGCCTGGCTGGTCGAGGATTATTCCGTGCCGGTCGTCGCGATCCGCTTCGTCTTCGGCGGCGGCTCGACGCAGGATCCGGTCGGCAAGGAGGGCCTGGCGAATCTAATGACCGGCCTGTTCGACGAAGGCGCCGGCCCGCTCGACAGCGAAGCCTTCCAGATCAGGCTCGACGATGCCGGCGCCGAGATGAGCTTCGACGAGAGCCGCGACGGCATCTACGGCTCGATGCGCATGCTGGCCGAGCAGCGCGACGAGGCGTTCGACCTGTTGCGACTGGCGGTCAATGAACCGCGCTTCGACCAAGCGCCGATCGACCGCATCCGCGCCCAGATCCTGTCCGGCATCATCGCCGGCGAGAACGATCCCGATACGGTCGCGCAGGACAAATGGGCGCGCGCACTCTATGGCGATCATCCCTATTCCCGCTCAGACCAGGGCACCAGGCAGAGCATCGCCACCATCACGCCCGATGATTTGAAAGCCTTGCACAAAGCGGTGTTCGCGCGCGGCGGCCTGCATGTAGCTGTGGTCGGCGCCATCGACCCCGAGACGCTGAAGAAGAAGCTCGACATGGTGTTCGGCGACCTGCCGCAGAATCAGGCGCTGAGGCCGGTGGCCGATATCGACCCGAAGCTGGCGCAGCATGTCGAGGTCGATTACGACCTGCCGCAGACCTCGCTGCAGCTCGCGTATCCCGGCGTGAAGCGCAAGGCGCCGGATTTCTTTGCTGCCGTGCTGATGAACGAGATCCTTGGCGGCGGCACCTTCACCTCGCGCCTGTTCCAGGAGGTGCGTGAAAAGCGCGGGCTGGCCTACAGCGTCAACTCCTCGCTGATCAACCAGGATCACGCCGACGCACTGGTCGTCAGCACCGGGACCCGGTCGGACCGGGCGGCCGAGACGCTGGGCATCGTCCGCGGCGTGGTCAAGCAGCTGGCCGAGGAAGGCCCGACCGAGGCTGAGCTGGCGGCGACCAAGAAATACATGATCGGCGCCTACGCCATCAACAATCTGGACTCTTCGAGTTCCATTGCCTCGACGCTGGTCGAGCTGCAGCTCGACGATCTCGGCATCGACTACATGCAGCGCCGCGCCGGCTACATCAACGCGGTGACGCTCGATCAGGTCAAGGCGGCGGCGAAAAAGCTGCTGTCGGCCGAACCAACCATCATGGTCATCGGACCGAAACTGGCCGGGGCCGGCAAGGGATGAGCCCAACCTTCGGCATCGCCTTCGGCGGCGGCGGCGCGCGCGGGCTGGCGCATATCCACGTCATCGAGGCGCTGGACGAACTCGGCATCCGGCCGGTGGCAATTGCCGGCTCGTCGATCGGCGCCATCATGGGCGCCGGCATGGCCTCCGGCATGACCGGCAAGGACATCCACCACTATGCCCGCTCGATCCTCGGCCGCCGCGCCGAAGTGGCGAGCCGCATGTGGCGGGCGCGGCCGGGCACCATCGCCGAGGCCATGCAGAACGGTATCCGCGTCAGCCAGTTCAATGTCGAGCGCATCCTGAAGGCTTTTTTGCCCGAGGCCATCCCCGAAACCTTCGCCGAGCTCAAGATCCCGCTGAAGGTGACGGCGACAGATTATTTCGGCCACAAGCTCGCCGTGTTCGACGACGGCGACTTGCACTCGGCGCTGGCCGCCTCGGCGGCGATCCCCGCCGTGTTTCGCCCGGTGACACGCGACGGAAGGCTGCTGATCGACGGCGGCATTTATAACCCCGTGCCGTTCGACCTCATCGAGAACGACGCCGACATCATCATCGGCGTCGACGTCGTCGGTGCGCCGGAAGAAGCCGACCGCAGGCATCCGACCTCCGTCGACCTGATGTTCGGCGCCACGCAACTGATGATGCAATCGATCATCGCCAACAAGCTGAAGCAGTGCAGCCCCGACATCCTGGTCCGCCCGGCAGTCTCGAAATACCGCGTGCTCGATTTCCTGAAGATCGACACTTTGATGAACGATACGGCCGACATCAAGGACCAGCTGAAGCGGGAGGTGGAGCGGGTGGTGGAGGCTAGGAATGGCGCTGCCGTTAAGGGGAGGCGGAGGAAGAAGGCCGGGTAGGGCGACGCGACGTCGGCAATTGGTCGTCTAAAGCATGTCGCCCAAAAGTGGCCCCGGTTTTGGGACAACGACATGCATGAAAACAAGGACTTAAAGTCGAGCGCTGTCGTCATCCACGAAGCCAACTATGACTTTGCCGCCACCGGCACATATTCCAGCGCCACCACGCCGTTGCTGAACGGCGTCGCCGAAATCAGCTCGAGCGCCACTGGCTCGCCGACGGGGAACAGCGGCTTGCCCTGTCCGACGGCGCCGGGGTAGCTGAGCAGCCTGACGCGATCGACCAGGCCGTGGCGCAGCAGTTCCTGCGCTACGCTGAGGCTGCCATGCACATAGATGTTGCCGCCGCTGCCTTGCTTCAGCGCCCTGACCGCTTCCGGCAGGGCTCCCTTCAGCAATTCGGCCGGCTCCCAGTCGAGTGCCTTCAGGCTGGTCGACGCGACATATTTCGGCAGCGCGTTGAACCGGTCGGCAAAATCCCCGGTTTCCTTGGGCCACGAGCCGGCAAAGATCTCATAGGTCGTGCGCCCCAAAAGCATGGCGCCGCTGTCGGCAAGCTCGTCCGCCTTGAACCTGTTCATCTCGTCGTTCCAGGTCACGCCGGGCAGCTTCTCGACCTCGGCAATGCCATCGACGCTGATGAATTCGGTGACGATGAGTTTTCGCATGGCGTTCTCCTTCTTCCGTCAGAGGACGAATCGCGCGAGCCTTCTGCGACACGCTTCGTGAAAAATATCGCGGCGCTTTGTCTGAGGGCAGCTTTCAGCGCGAGCTTACGAAAGACCGATTCCATGGGAAAAGTTCGATCGGCCTGGACTAAACCCCCAAGATCGGATTTTGGTGGTACATCGCAAGCAGTTATTCCTAAGAACGCATTGCAGGAAGATCATGGGGTTTGGGGTCTTCATCCACCGCTCGGATTCGATCTATGATGACAGCCCCGCTGAGCAATATCAGTTTCCGAGCCAGTATCTGCGCCGTGTGGAAGCATGTCTTGGCGATTGGATCATCTACTACGAACCTAGCAAGGTAGATGACACCCGTGGCTATTTCGCCATAGCCAAAGTCCAGCAGGTTATTTCAGACCCTGTGGCGCCTGGCATGTACCTCGCATTGATCGAGCCCGGATCCTATCTCGATTTCGCCAATTATGTTCCGTTTAGCGGGGTGGACGGTCTCGTTGAGCGCGGCCTACTCAACGATCAAGGGCGGATTTCCGGTCGCGCCCAATCGGCGGTCCGTCCACTCAGCCGAAGCGACTTCAACCGCATTGTCGATTTGGGTCTAGGCACGAGCGACTCTTTGCTACCGCGCGTCGATGAGATTGGTACATCTGTCGGCGGCTTCCAGGATGAGCAGGTTCTATTTCTGTTCGAGCAGAACCGCGATCGTGTGAGTTACATCGGGTCGCGAATCGTGCGCGACCGCATTTTCCGTCGTATCGTCTTACGCGCCTATGATGAGCGCTGCGCGATCACGGGTCTCAAGCTGATAAATGGCGGTGGCCGGGCAGAGGTTTCTGCCGCGCACATTCGACCGGTCGAGGCGAACGGACCTGATGTCGTAAACAATGGGATCGCACTGTCCGGTACTGCGCATTGGATGTTCGATCGCGGATTAATCAGCTTGTCCGATGATCTGGAAATCCTGATCTCACGACAGGTCAACGACCCCGACAGCGTGCATGGGTTCATAAACAAGTCGCGCCGCGCGCTTCCGCCTCGTCGACAACTCGAACGCCCACACCCTCATTTCCTGCAATGGCACCGAGAGAACTGCTTTAAGCAGTAAGATAGCCCAAAGGGCTAATGAGCGAAGGCGCCGCCCTCAGTCCTTCGCGCGCTCCACATAAGCCCCGTCCGCCGTCATCACCACCACGCGGGTGCCGGGGGCGATGTGTGGCGGCACCAGGGTGCGCACGCCGTTGGAGAGCACGGCCGGCTTGTAGGACGACGAGGCCGTCTGTCCCTTGGTCGTCGGCTCGGTTTCGACCACTTCGAAGGTGGCTCGCTGCGGCAGCACCAGGGAAATGGCAATGCCATTGAACTGTGACAGCTGCACGGCCATGCCTTCCAACAGGTAAGGCGCCATGTCGCCGACCACGGCTTCCGACACCGCCACCTGGTCGTAGCTTTCCGGATTCATGAAATGATAGCCTTCGCCGTCGGCGTAAAGGAAGGTGTGCTCGCGCTCCTCCACATAGGCGCGCTCCACCTGCTCGGTGGTGCGGTAGCGCTCCGAAACCTTCACCCCGTCGCCGATGCGGCGCATGTCGAGCTGGGTCACCGGCGTGCCCTTGCCTGGGTGGATGTTTTCGGCAAAGAGGATCACATAAAGCTTGCCGTCCTTGTCGACGACATTGCCTTTACGGAGCGAACTGGCGATGACTTTCACCACGGCTTACAATCCTGAAATGGTTGATTGGTACAAATCGGCTTCAGCAGCCGTCCGCTGCGAACTAGCGCATCTTGGCCGCAACCGCCAGCCCCATTCCATATGATCTGAACCCCATGAACGATACGTCGCCCGATGCCTCGCCCTGGTGGACGCCGCATGTCCACGCCGACCGCCGCCCGCGGCTGATGCTGCGCAACGCCATCGCCGCCAGCCTGCGCGACTGGTTCGCCCGCCACGACTTCGTCGAAGTGGAGACCGCGGCCTTGCAGGTCTCGCCCGGCAACGAGGCGCATCTGGCGGCTTTCGCAACGGAGGTGGTCGGGCCGGACGGTGCGCGGTCGCCGCTTTATCTCCACACCTCGCCGGAATTCGCCTGCAAGAAACTGCTTGCCGCCGGCGAACAGCGCATTTTCAGCCTCGGTCCGGTCTACCGCAACCGCGAGCGCGGTGCCTTGCACCATCCCGAATTCACCATGCTCGAATGGTACCGGGTGGGCGAGGCCTATGAGAGCCTGATGCAGGATTGCGCGGCCCTTCTGGCGCTGGCCGCGACAAGGGCAGGGGCGACGCGTTTTTCCTTCCGGGGCCGCGATTGCGATCCGTTTGCGGAGCCGGAACGGCTGACGGTGGCGGACGCTTTTACCCACTATTCCGGCATCGATCTGTTGGCCACGGTCGCCGCCGATGGCGGCACCGACCGCGACGCGCTTTATGCCGCCTTGACCCGGGCCGGCCTGCGCACCGCGCCCGACGACAGCTGGGCCGATTTGTTCAGCCGGGTGATGGTGGAAAAGGTCGAACCGTTGCTCGGGCAAGGACGGGCGACCATCCTGTGCGAATATCCGCTGGCCGAGGCGGCATTGGCGCGGCCGAGCCCCAGGGATCCACGCGTCGCCGAGCGCTTCGAGCTTTATTGCTGTGGCGTCGAGCTCGCCAACGGCTTTGGCGAGCTGACCGATGCCGACGAGCAGCGCCGGCGTTTCATCCTCGAGATGGACGAGAAAGAGCGCATCTATGGCGAGCGTTATCCGCTGGACGAGGATTTTCTCGCCGCCCTTGCCATCATGCCGCAGGCCAGCGGCATCGCGCTCGGCTTCGACCGCCTGGTGATGCTGGCGACCGGTGCGCAGAAAATCGAGGATGTCATCTGGACGCCTGTTGCGGCCCCGGACCAGGCTTAAGCGTTCGTAACCGGCCGCCGCTGGCTGCGCCGCGACAGAAGATTGGCGACGACCAGCAGCACGATGGAAAGCCCCATCATCAGCGTCGCCGCGGCGGTGATCGCCGGGGACAGTTTTTCGCGCAGGCCGATGAACATTTCGAGCGGCATGGTGCGCTGGTTGGCGCTGGCCAGGAACTGCACCACCACCACCTCGTCGAACGAGGTGACGAAGGCGAATGCAGCACCCGAAAGCACGCCGGGCAGGATCAGCGGCAGCATCACCCGGAAGAAGGAGGTCACCGGTTTCGCCCCGGAGATGGCAGCGGCGCGCATCAGGTTGCGGTCGAAGCCGGTCAGGCTCGCGCCCACGGTGACGACGACAAACGGGCTGGCAAGCGCGGTGTGCGCCAGGATGATGCCGGCATAGGTGCTGGCCAGGCCGACGCGGGCGTAGAACAGATATGATCCGACAGCGGTGATCACCACCGGCACGATCAGTGGCGACAACAGCAGCGGCATGACGATGCGACGGCCGGGGAATTTGTCATCGGACAGCGCGATTGCGGTGAGCGTGCCCAGCGCCGTCGCGATCAGCGTCGTGCCGAAGGCGACGATCAGGCTGTTGCCGATTGCCGCCTGCCAGCGCTGGGTGCCGAGCACGACCTCGTACCAGCGCGTCGAAATCCCCTCCAGCGGAAAGATGAAGAAGGTACCGCTGTTGAACGACAGCGGCACGGGGATCAGGATCGGAACGATCAGGAACAGGATGACCAGGCCGCACCACAGCCACAGCAAGCCGATGCGGATGCGTTCGCCGACTGTGGGGTAGGGGGACAACAACATGGCTACACCAGCTTGAGGCGGTCGAGGCCGAGGATGCGGGCGAAGATGCCGAACAGCGCCAGCGTGAAGACGAGCAGGATGAAGCTGAGAGCCGCTGCCATCTCCCAGTTCAGCTCGACATTGACGTAGTTGGCGATGAAATTGCTGATCAGCTGGTCGCTGGCGCCGCCGATCAGCGCCGGAGTGATGTAGTAGCCGAGGCACAGGATGAAGGTCAGCAGGCAGCCGGCCATGACGCCGGGAAAGACCTGAGGCAGGTAGACGCGCATGAAGGCGGTGAAAGGCTTTGCGCCGAGCGAATAGGCAGCCTTCATCTGCGACGGCTGGATGGTGCGCATGACGCTGTAGATCGGCAGCAGTGTGAACGGCAGTTGGATGTGGGTCATGGCGATGATCAGGCCGATGCGGCTGTACATCAGGTCGAGCCGGGCGTCAGCGACGCCGAGCCACAACAAAAGGTCGTTGACCAGGCCGAATTTCTGCAAGAGCACCGTCCAGGCTGCGGTGCGCACCAGGATCGATGTCCAGAAGGGCAGAAGCACCGCGACGATGAGGATGGCGGCGAGGCCCTTCGGCACGCTGGCGATGAGATAGGCCAGCGGAAAGCCCAGGATCAGCGTCGCCAGCGTCACCGCGGCGGCGACGAAGAACGTCCGCATGAACACCTGGAGGAAGATCGCCTGTTCGACCGGCACGCGCTCGATGCCGCCATCATTGTTCCAGCGCAGGTCAAGCGCGCTCATGAGATAGAACGAGGTGACGCTGTGGGTGCCGTTGGCAATCGCCGGCCAGGTGCCGGGCTGCGACCAGAACGGCACGGATTTCATCACCTCGAGCGGCGGCTTGTCGCCGGCGCCTTCCAATTGACGAACGGTTTTGAGGACCTGGCTGCGCGCGCCGGGCAGGCGTGCGTTCAGGCTCTTGGCAAGTTCATAGGCGGTGCCCTTGGCCTGGCTGCCTCTGAGGTCCGACGCCAGCGCTGCGAAGGCCGCGTCGTCGGGCAGGCCCTGGCCGTTCCAGCCGCTGAGCGCCTGCGTCGTCTGCGGCAAGGCATTGGCAATCGTCGGGTCGTAGACGGCACGCGACAGAAGCAGGACGATCGGAATGCCGAAGCTCAGCGCCAGGAGCACCAGCAGCGGCGCGGCCAGCGCCAGCGAGCGAAGCCGGTCGCCGAAATCGGCCCGGCGAAGCGCCGCCGACGCCGACTTGAAGTCGGCGTCGGCGGCTGACCGGCCACGGGCCAGCGGAGGCCGGTCGAGTTCGCTGGGCTGGAGCGCCGACATCGT
Source organism: Mesorhizobium sp. CNPSo 4670 (assembly GCF_057784235.1). Classification (NCBI taxonomy): domain Bacteria; kingdom Pseudomonadati; phylum Pseudomonadota; class Alphaproteobacteria; order Hyphomicrobiales; family Phyllobacteriaceae; genus Mesorhizobium; species Mesorhizobium sp. CNPSo 4670. Next base: position 44,467 of record NZ_JBWJFQ010000032.1, read on the forward strand.
TACTGCGCGAGCCAGGCGTTGAAGCGCTTGACCAGGTCCTCGCCATAGTCGCCCCAGAACTCGGTGTCGGCGACGAGGTAGGCGCCGGCCAGATGGTCGGGCGCGTTGGGCAATTTCGGCAAGGCATCGGCCGCGACGAAGGACGCCGCATCGGTGCGCACCGGCCCGTAGGTGATGTAGCTGGCGAGCTTGGCGTTGTTTTCCGGCTGGCTGATATAGGCCAGATATTTGTACGCCAGATCCGGGCTCTTGGCGCCCTTGGGAATGGCGATCATGTCGTATTCGAGGATCTGGTTGTTCCAGACGATCTTGAACGGCTTCTTGTCGGTGTCGATGGCGTTCTGGATGCGGCCGTTCCAGGCCGTCGTCATCACCACTTCCTGCGAGGCGAGAAGCTGGGCAGGCTGCGCGCCGGCATCCCACCAGACGATGTCCTTCTTGATCGTGTCGAGTTTCTTGAAGGCTCGGTCGACGCCTTCGGGCGTGCCCAGCACCTTGTAGACATCGGCCGGTGCGACGCCATCGGCCATCAGTGCCCATTCGAGGTTCTGCGCCGGGAATTTGCGCATCGCGCGCTTGCCCGGAAACTTCTTCGTGTCGAACAGGTCGAGCACCGAGGTCGGCGCCTCTTTCAGCACGGTCGGATCGTAAGCCAGGATGTCGCCATAGGCATCGAGGCCGACGCCGCAGTCGAGCGCCGACCCTTCGATGAACTTTTCGCGCGGCGCGATCTTGGAATAGTCGAGACGCTCGAGAATGCCGGCATCACAGCCCTGCAGCACGGTCGCGGTCTCCACCGTCACCAGGTCGATCGGCACGTTGCCGGTGTCGACCATGGCTTTGACCTTGCCGAGATCGCCGAGATATTCCTGCTCGACGATCTTGGTTCCGGTTTCCTTGCTGAACGGCTCGAACCACGCCTTGCGTTGCGCATCCTGCCAGGCGCCGCCGCTGGCCATGATCGACAACTCGTCGGCGACGGCGGCATGTCCTATCGCCATCCAGGCGATGGCCGCCGCGAGCGCGAGCAGCCGGGTCTTCGTGGTCTTCATCTGGTATTACTCCCCTGTTGTTTTTGACTTCGATCCGCCCGTTCCGGCATCGGCCGGAAAGGCGCGGCAATCACCGAGCGTCCAGGAAACCATCACCGGCTCCCCATTCGCCATGGTCGCTTCCGGACCGACCTTGACGGTCAGCACTTGTCCATTTTCGAGCCTGGCTAGCAGCCTTTGGTGGTCGCCGAGATAGATGCGGCCATCGACCGTCGCCGCCAGCCTGTTTTCGGCGTGCCCGCCGGCTGCGAGGCTGAGCCGCTCGGGGCGGATGGCGACATGGCAGGCAGCACCATCCGCGACGCCGATGGCTTGCGCGGTGATTGCACCGCCGCCATCCAGCGCGATGCGGCATTCCTTGCCGATTACCCGCTCGACCTTGCCAGCCAGCGTGTTGTTCTCGCCGATGAAGCTCGCCACGAACGAGCTCTGCGGCGTGTTGTAGAGATCGTCGGGTGAGCCGAGCTGGGCGATGCCGCCATTGTTGAAGACGGCGACGCGATCCGACATGGTCAGCGCCTCGCTCTGGTCGTGCGTGACATAGACGATGGTGACGCCGAGCATCGTGTGCAACTGCTTGATCTCGAGCTGCATGTGTTCGCGCAGCTTCTTGTCGAGCGCGCCGAGCGGCTCGTCCATCAGCACCAGACTCGGCTCGAACACCAGCGCGCGTGCCAGCGCCACGCGCTGCTGCTGGCCGCCGGAAAGCTGGGCCGGCCGCCGGTCGCCGAACTGCTTGAGCCGAACCATGTCCAGCGCGCGGCTGACGCGGGAAGCGATGTCCGGCTTGTCGATCTTGCGGACCGAGAGCGGGAAGGCGACGTTCTCTTCCACGCTCATGTGCGGGAACAGCGCGTAGTTCTGGAACACCATGCCGATGTTGCGCTCATAGGGCGGCAGCCGGTCGACCGAGCGGCCCTCCAGCGTGATGACGCCGTTGGTCGGCCGCTCGAAACCGGCAAGCATGTTGAGCGTCGTCGTCTTGCCGGAGCCGGAGGGGCCGAGAAGGGTGAGGAACTCGCCGCGTGCGACACTGAGGTTCAGCCGCGTCACCGCGAAGGCGCGGCCGTCATAGGATTTCTCGACGTCGACGAACTCAACGAATCCCTGGCGGTCGGCATCGGCGCCAGGCCCGGCGCTTTCGACCGACAAGGGTGCCGCCTTGGTCATCACCGGCAGGTTTCCCCTATACGGCTACAGGGGCTGTGAGTCGAAAGGAGCTGTTGCTTGTCGTGCATGTCGGGTCTCGCATCGCGCTGGCCGCGCAAAGGCGGCTATCCGAACTTGTATGCTCACACAATCTATGTCTGATGGACCATAGATGCAGACAAGTTTGCCCGTCAAGCGGCTTTTTACGTGATTGTGTGAGTTTTATGCAGTCATGTTTTGAAATTGAGGTCAGACAAGTGCTATTGTCCGGAGCATTGTCTTATGCTAGATGCGCCGGTAGCCAGATCGTATCAACCCACCGAAAGCCGCATGCTCCAAGACCTCCAACTCGCCTCGGATGAAGGTCCGGTCTATCGCCGCCTTGCCGATGCGATTGCCGAACGCATCGCTGCCGGCACGCTCGCCGTCGGCGACCGGCTGCCGCCGCAGCGCGAGATCGCTCGGGCGCTGGGCATCAACGTCACCACGGTGACGCGCGCGCTGTCGACGCTGCAGCAGCGCGGCCTGCTCGAAGCGCGGCCGGGGCGCGGCACCACGGTCGCGGCCCGCGACGCCGGCGAGAGGCCGGGCTTCGTCTCGGCGCCGAGCGACGACACCGGCGTCATCGACCTTTCCGTCAACCGGCCGGCCACATCCGCCTATCTCGACGCGCTGGCGCTGCTTATGCCGCGCCTGTCGAAGGATCGCCATTACCCGACCCTGCAAGACTACCATCCGCCCGAAGGGCCGCCATGGGCGAGGGCGGCGATCGCCGAATGGATGCGGCCGGTTGCCGGCGACGGCGATCCCGGCCGCGTGGTGCTGGCGGCCGGCGCCCAGCATGGGCTGGACTGCGTGCTCTGCGCGGTGACCAGGCAGGGCGAGGTCGTTCTCGCCGACGAGGTCACCTATCAGGGCATCAACGCGCTGTGCCGCGTGCATGGACTGGATCTCAGGGGCATCGGCATGGACCGCGGCGGCATGCGGCCCGACGCATTCGAGGCAGCCTGCGCGCAACAGCGCCCGCGCGCTGTGTTCCTGGTGCCGACGCTGCACAATCCGACCACGATCACGCTCAGCGAACAGCGCCGGCACGAACTGGTGGCGGTCGCCCGGCGTCACAACGTCCTCATCATCGAGGATGACGTCTATCGCCCGCTGGCGGACAATCCGCCCCCATCGCTGGCCAGCATCGAGCCCGAACTTACCGTTCATATCGGCGCCTTGTCGAAATGCCTGGCGCCAGGTCTGCGCCTCGGCTTCGTAATCGCGCCACGCACCATAGCCGGCCAGGTCGCGGCGGCCTTGCGCATCAACTGCTGGAGCATCAGTCCGTTGACGGCGCTGATCGGCACGCGGCTGATCGAAGAAGGCGCGGCCGCCCGCATCATCGAGGCCCAGAAGCAGGAACTGCGCCAGCGCCAGGCGCTGCTGAGCGAAATCCTCGGTCGCTACGATGTCCAGAGCCATGCCACCTCGACCCATGCCTGGCTGCGCCTTCCCGAACCCTGGCGCGGTGCCGGCTTCGCCCAAACCTGCCTGGAGCGCGGCGTGGCCGTCCTTCCGGGCGATGCCTTCGCGGTCGGCCGCGAACCGGTGCAGCACGGGGTGCGCATCAATGTCGGCGCCGCCCGTTCGCTGGACGATCTGCGCACCGCGCTGACCACGATGGCCGATCTGCTCGCGGCCGGCCATTTGCAACTGCCAGGCTTTGTTTAGGAACCCTAGATTGTCAGCTTCTTCCGAGACGGTCGAAATCGCCATCGTCGGCGCTGGTGTGGTCGGGCTGGCGACGGCGCTCCGTCTTGCCGCCGAGGGGCGCGAAGTCCTGCTCATCGATCCCAACGAGCCCGGTTCCGGCGCCTCGTTCGGCAATGCCGGCACGATCGCCGAATACGCCTGCATGCCGGTTGGCAATCCGGCCGTGCTGCGCGCGCTGCCGAAACTGCTGCTCGATCCCGACAGCCCGTTTTCGCTGCGCTGGCCGGCGCTGTTGCAACTGGCGCCATGGCTGGTCAGCTTTGTCAGACAATCGCTGCCGGCGACCACCCGTGCCAATGCGCAGGCGCTCGCTGGATTGCTCGCCGACGCCTTGCCGGCCTGGGAAGAAATGGTGACGGAGGCCGGTCTGCAGGACCTCTTGCGCCGCAATGGCTGCCTTTACCTCTATCGCCGCGAAAGCGATTTTGCCGCTGGGGCTGGCGGCCGGGCAATGCGCGCCGGATTTGGTGTCCACCAGGAGATTCTGACGCCAGATGAAGTGGCGGCACTCGAGCCCGGGCTGCCGGCAAGCGGGACGCGTGGCTTGTTCTTCCCGGATTCCACGAACGTCACCGATCCGAAGGCGGTGATGCAGCGGCTGTTCGGTGCAGCAATCGCCCGCGGTGCATCGGTAACACAAGCGACAATTACTGGTTTGCAGGTCGAGACCGGTGCTGTCCGGCTCAGCGGTGCCGGCTTCAGCATCAAGGCGGGTACGGTGGTGATCGCCGCCGGAGCACGGTCGCGCGCCCTGGCCGCTCTGGCGGGCAACGATGTCCCGCTCGAGACCGAGCGTGGCTATCACTTGGAATTCCGGACCGACGCACAGTTGCTGACCCGGCCTGTCTGTCCCGTCGATCTCGGTTTCTACATGACGCCGATGGCCGGCCGGCTGCGGATCGCCGGAACCGTCGAACTCGGCGGGCTTGCCGCGCCGCCAAATCCACGCCGGCTGGCACTGCTCGATCGCGGCGTCAGGCAATTCTTTCCCAAGCTAGGCTCACCTTCCTCGGAATGGCTCGGCTTTCGCCCGTCGCTGCCGGATTCCCGGCCAGTCATCGGCTCTTCGCGGAACAGCCCGCTCGTGATCCATGCGTTCGGCCATGGCCATCTCGGCTTGACGCTCGCCCCGATCACGGCGCGCCTGGTCGCTCAGTTGATCGGCGGACGCGGCGACCCGGCGCATTTGGCGCCCTTTGCGGCGGATCGTTTCGGCCGCTGATCGACCGGATCAGAATCCGGCTGCTGGTTCCTGCTAGTGTGCGAAAACCTGCTCCAGCGAGCGAAAGCCCTTGAATTCCAGCGCATTGCCGGAGGGATCGCGGATGAACAGCGTCGCCTGTTCGCCGGGCTCGCCCCTGAAGCGGACCATTGGCCGTTCCAGCCAGTCGATATCGTCGCGCGCCTCCAGCCGCGTCGCCAGTCGCTGCCAGTCGTCCATCAAGAGCACGGCGCCGAAATGCGGGATCGGCACGACGATGCCATCGACCTTGCCGTCGCTGGTGGCTGGCGTGGCCTGTGGCCGCAGATGCGCCGACATCTGGTGGCCGAAAAGGTCGAAATCGACCCAGGTCGCCGATGAGCGGCCGATCGCGCAGCCCAGCACCTCGCCATAGAAAACTCGGGTTTCATCGAGATCACGGACCGGGAAGGCGAGATGGAAAGGCGTCATCGAAAATGCTCCGAGCGGGCTGCGGGCCGGGTTACCATGCCTCGGTTGGCGATGTGAACCGTGAACCGATGCATTTTGATTGAAGCCCATGCCATTGCACAAGCCGGACCGGAACAATAGATGGTGGCTGCGGCCAAAGCTCGCCGCGCCAGCAGGATCACGCGCATGACCGATATTACAGATGCAGCAAAATTGACCGATCGCGTCGCGGCTTTGGTCGAAGCTGCCAAGAAGGCTGGCGCCGATGCCGCCGACGCGGTCGCCGTGCGCAGCCGCTCGACCGGTGTGTCGGTGCGGCTCGGCAAGGTCGAGGGTACCGAATCGGCCGAGAGCGAGGATGTCTCGCTGCGCGTCTTCGTCGATGGGCGGGTGGCCAGCGTCTCGGCAACCGCGGCATCCGATCCGGCAAGCCTGGCCGGGCGTGCAGTGGCGATGGCGAAAGTGTCGCCGCAGGACCCCTATCAGGGGCTGGCCGACCCGGCATTGCTGGTGAAACAGACGCGCGATCTCGACCTGTTCGACGCCACCGAGGTGTCGGCCGATCAAATGAAGGATGCAGCACTTGCGGCGGAAGCGGCGGCCCTTGCCGTCAAGGGCGTGACCAATTCGGCCGGAGCCAGTGCCGGTGCCGGTCTCGGCGGCTTAGTGCTGGCCACCTCGCACGGCTTCCTCGGCCACTATGTCGGGTCGCGTTTCTCGCGCTCGGCCAGCGTCATTGCCGGCGAAGGCACCGGCATGGAGCGCGACTATGAATTCTCCTCGCGCCAGCATTTTGCCGATCTCGATGCGCCTGAAGACATCGGCCGCAAGGCCGGCGAACGTGCCGTGCGCCGCATCGGCGCGCGCAAGGCGGCGACCGGGCCGATCGACGTTGTGTTCGACCCGCGCGTCGCGCGCGGCATCGCTGGCCATCTTGCCGGCGCCATCAACGGCGCCTCCGTCGCGCGCAAGACGTCGTTCCTGCGCGACATGATGGGCAAGCAGGTGGCCGCCTCCGCGATCACCGTCACTGACGAGCCGCTCAGGCAGCGTGGCCAGGCCTCGCGTCCGTTCGATGGCGAAGGCATCGAGGGTGAGAAGCTGTTCATGGTCGAAAAAGGCGTTCTCAACCACTGGTTCCTGTCGACATCGGCCGCGCGCGAGCTTGGTCTCGTCACCAATGGGCGCGGTTCGCGCGGCGGCTCGTCCGTCTCGCCGTCCTCGACCAATCTCGCCATCGAACCGGGCGAACGGTCGCCCGAGGATTTGATCAAATCGCTCAAGACCGGCTTCTACGTCACCGAGGTGTTCGGCCAGGGCGTCGACATGGTCACCGGCGAATACAGTCGTGGCGCCTCCGGCTTCTGGATCGAAAATGGTGCGCTGGCCTATCCCGTCGCCGAGGTCACCATCGCCTCGAACCTGAAGACCATGTTCCTCAACATGGTGGCGGCTGATGACCTCGACCGCAATTTCGGCACCGCCGCCCCAACGCTCCTGATCGAAGGCATGACCCTTGCCGGAGCATGACCTGATCTCTGCCAGTGCTACCGAGGATTTGCCGTTGCTGCGCGATGCCGCCCGCGAGGCCGGGATCATCGCCATGCGCTACTTCGGCAACAACCCGCAAGTCTGGATGAAGGGCGGCACATCGCCGGTCAGCGAGGCCGACCATGCCGCCGACGCCTATTTGCGCCAGACGCTGCTTGCGGCGCGGCCCGACTATGGCTGGCTGTCGGAAGAAACGGCCGACGATCCGGTTCGGCTTTCGGCGCGCCGCACCTTCGTCGTCGACCCGATCGACGGCACGCGTGGCTTCCTGGAAGGCCAGCGCACCTGGTGCGTCAGCGTTGCCGTCGTCGAGCGTGGCCGCACGCTTGCCGGCGTGCTGGAATGCCCGGCGATGGATGAGACCTATTGGGCGCTGCCCGGAGAGGGCGCTTTCCGCAACGGCAAGCGCATCGCGGTGCGCAAGCTGGCGGATACGGCCGAGATTTCCGGGCTGAAGCAGTTGACCGACCTGATGCCTGCCGACTGGCAGGCGCGACTGAAGCGGGCGCCCTACAGCCCGTCGCTCGCCTATCGGCTGGCCATGATCGCCAATGGCGCGCTGGATGCCACTTTCGTCAAGCCGAACGCGCATGACTGGGATATTGCCGCCGCCGATCTCATTTTGCGCGAGGCCGGCGGCCAGTTGCTCGACCGGCATGGCCGCTCGCCGCTCTATGCCGGCGAGGTGACCCGCCACGGCGCGCTCGCCGCCGGCAGCGGTGAACTGCTGGCCGTGCTCGCCGCCGTCATTGCCGGGCTGGATGGGTGAAAGCGTTTTCGAAGGTTCCAAAGTCGACGGCTTTGGTCTAGACCTGTCACAAACTCACGATATGTGAAGGACCGACATGGCCGCGGAAGACGGAAAAAAGCAGCTTTTGCACCTGGTGTTTGGTGGCGAGCTGACGAAGCTTGGCGGCTCCGAGTTCCGCGATCTCGACGGGCTCGACATCGTCGGCATCTATCCGGACTATCAATCCGCGCACACGGCGTGGAAAGCCAAGGCGCAAGCCAGCGTGGACAATGCCCACATGCGTTATTTCGTCGTTCATCTGCACCGGCTGCTGGACCCCGACAACAAGGCTGTCGGTTGACCTCGATGGAGCAAGACCTGGCGAAAGAGCCAGCCACTGAACCCACGCCCGCGCGCAGGGGGCGCAGCCGCACGACCAAGGCCTTCTGGCGCAGGATTCGCGAACCGCTGGCGCAGTCGCGATTCGTCAAGAACGCCATCGCCAGCCTGTTCGCCCAGTTTGTGCGGTTGGTGCGCCTGACCAATCGCGTCGTCGATGGGTCGGCGCGGTTTTCGAGCAGCGCCTATGCCGAATTCGAGCCCGGCATCATCGCCCTGTGGCACGGCCAGCACCTGTTGACCCCAGCCTACTATCCCAGGCGCAAGCCGCTGGTCGCCATGGTCTCGCGCAGCGCCGATGCCGAGCTCAACGCGCTGATGCTGGGGAAATTCGGCATCGAGGCGGTGCGCGGTTCGGGCGGGCGTGAAAATGCCAGACATCTCGACAAGGGCGGGGCAAAGGCGCTCATCGCCCTGAAAAAGTCGCTCGCCGCCGGCAAGAACGTCGCCATGATCGCCGACATTCCCCACGGCACGCCGCGTGACGCGGGGCTTGGTATCGTTCTCCTGGCACGCCTCTCCGGCCGGCCTCTGCTGCCCGTCGCCATCACCACCAGCCGCCGTAAGGTGCTGGAGAAGAGCTGGGACAAGACCACCATCAACCTGCCGTTCGGCCGCTCGTCGATCGTCATCGGCGCGCCGATCTTCGTGCCGACCGGCGCCGACGAAGCCGAAATGGAGCGCAAGCGCCAGGAAATCACGGTCGCGCTCAACGCGGCGACCGCCGAGGCCTACCGTCTCGTGGATGGTCCGCGATGAGCGGTCGCTGGGCGCGAACCATGTTGACGGCATACCGTTTCGCCGGTGCCGCCGCCTATCCGCTGGTTGGGCCCTATGTCGCCTGGCGCACCTCGCGCGGCAAGGAAGACCGCAGCCGCCGCCGGGAGCGCTACGGCGTCGCCGGCCGACCGCGCCCCGAGGGGCCGATGATCTGGATCCATGCGGCGAGCGTCGGTGAGACCCTGGCCGTCGTGCCGCTGGTCGAAAGCATTCTCGATTACGGCGTCAACATCGTGCTGACGACCGGCACGGTGACCTCGGCGCAGGTCGTCGACGAGCGCCTCGGCGATCGCATCATCCACCAATATGTCCCGCTCGACCTCAAGCCGGCGGTCAGCCGGTTTCTCGATCACTGGCAGCCGGATCTGGCGATCATCGCTGAATCCGAGATCTGGCCGATGACCATTCTTGAGCTTGGCGCGCGCCGCGTGCCGCAGGTGCTGGTCAACGGCAGGCTGTCCGACCGTTCGTTCACCTCGTGGAAGAAACGCGCCAACATCGCCGAGGCGCTGTTCGAGAATCTCGCCCATGTCGTTGCCCAGTCCGATGTCGATGGTGAGCGCTTCCTTGCGCTCGGCGCCCGCCCGGTGACCGTGTCGGGCAACCTCAAGGTCGATACCTTGCCACCGCCCGTCGACGAACGGGTGCTGGCGACCCTGCGGCGTCAGATCGGCGCCCGCCCGACCTGGGCGGCGATCTCGACCCATGATGGCGAAGAGGTGGTCGCCGCCGAGGTCCATGCGACGCTGCACAAACGCCATCATGGTCTTCTGACCATCGTCGTTCCGCGCCATCCCGATCGCGCCGAGGCGCTTGCGGCACAGATTTCGGGCATGGGCCTGACGGTCGCGCGGCGCAGCACGGGTGACAGGATCGCCGCCGACACCGATATCCTGCTCGGCGACACGATCGGCGAGATGGGGCTCTATCTCCGGCTGACCGAAATCGCCTTTGTCGGCCGCTCGCTGACCTCGGAGGGTGGCCAGAACCCGCTCGAGCCGGCCATGCTCGATACGGCGGTTCTTGCCGGGCGCAATGTGCAGAATTTTCGTGAGGCCTACCAGCGCCTGCTCGACAGCGGCGGCGCCAAGCTGGTGCGCGATCGCGACATGCTGGCCGGCGCCGTCAATTTCCTGCTGACCAATGAAGTGGCGCGTCACGAGATGATGGCGGCTGGCGTGGCGACCGTCGACGAGATGCGCGGCGCGCTGGCGCGCACGCTGAAATCGCTTGAACCCTACATCCAGCCTCTGGTCATCAAGTCGCGCCTGAAGGGCGCGGACGGGCGCTAAGGTGGCTTCCGAAGCACCACCATTCTGGTGGGAAAAGCCGGACTGGCGGGTCCTGGCACTGTCGCCGCTGTCGGCCATCTATGCGCTCGTCGCCGGCCGCGGCATGCGGCGCGCCCGGCGCGAGAAGATCGAGGCGCCGGTTCTGTGCATCGGCAATTTCACCGTTGGCGGCACCGGCAAGACGCCGGTGGCGATCGCCTTGGCCGAACAGGCCAAGCGCATGCAGCTCAAACCCGGTTTCCTGTCGCGCGGCCATGGCGGGTCGTTCGCCGAGCCGCATGTCGTCGACGCCCATCATGACAGCGCCAGGCATGTCGGCGACGAGCCGCTGCTCCTGGCAGAACACGCCCCGGTGGCGGTGACGCCGAACCGTGCCGCCGGCGCCCGGCTCCTGCTGGAAAGGCACGGCTGCGATTTCCTGATCATGGACGACGGCTTCCAGAGCGCGCGCATCCATATCGATTATGCGCTGGTGGTCGTCGATACCCGCTACGGCATCGGCAATGGCCGCGTCATTCCGGGTGGTCCGCTAAGGGCCAAGATCGTCGACCAACTGGTCTTCACCAGCGGGTTGTTGAAGATGGGCGAGGGCACTGCCGCCGACGCCGTGGTCCGCCAGGCGGCACGCGCCGCCCGGCCGATCTTCGAGGCACACACCGAACCGAGCAGCAAGCAGGGGCTTGCCGGCAAGCGGTTCCTCGCTTTCGCCGGCATCGGCCATCCCGAAAAATTCTTCGACACGGTGCGCGAGGCCGGCGGCGAACTGGCGTTGAAGCGACCGTTTCCGGACCATCATTTCTATGGCGAGGACGAGCTCGCCGAACTGGCGGCGACGGCGCGTGCCGAAGGGCTCGGCCTCATCACCACCGCCAAGGACGCCGCCCGGTTGCGGCACGGCGCTCCACAGGACTTTCTCGACCGACTCGAAGTCTTGGAAATCAAAACCGTTTTCGAGCTTGATCGCGTGCCGGAGCGCATCATCGACGAGACGCTCGACGCCTGGCGCCAACGCAAGTTGAAGGGCTGACCTGTCGTCCTGAAGTGCGTTACCCGGCTTGCGTAAACGACTTGCGCAAACATCAACGCCGGCTGCGTAGCTCCGGCTGCACTTCGATTTCGCGGCGCAGCGAAGCGGCAGCGTTGATGTAGGGCTCTTGCCTGGCGACGCTCCAGTATTTCAACTCATCGAGCGGGATGCTTTCGCCGGTCACCGCGCAGCGCACGAAAGCGCCAGGGCTGGTAACCTGGAAGTCGCCATCGAGATAGCGGATACGGGCTTCCTTGCCGCCAGGGCCTTCGAAACGGTTCATCATGCAGCGGCGCCGAGGTTCATGAGGATTTCATCGCCATAAATTGGCGGCAAGGTCAAGCAGGTGACAAGCCTGAGACAATGCTGATCGGTCATTGTTGGGTGGAAAAATGCTGTTGTCGGGGCGCTATGGACATTTCCTCCGCTCGTCTTGCCGCCTTGCTCAAAGAAGCAATGACGCCGCAGGCCGTTCCGTCGTCAAGGGCCGATCCGGTCAAAACGGCGCTGGTGAAGGCGCTGGTCGCGCCGCCGGCGCCATCCGGCGTACCCGTGCGCCCAGCGGCGACACTGCCTTTGCCGATGCTGTCGCAGGCGACAGCGGTTAGAGCGCAGCAGACAGCCTCGGCCGAAATAATCCAGGCCTATCTGGCACTCGCGGAACCGGACGGCGAAACAGCCAGCGACGCCGCATCGGTGTCCACTGCGCCGAGGAGACCAACTGACGGCGACACGGTACAACGTGGCTTGGCGCTGCCTTTGACAACGGGCGATGAGGGTGCCCCGGCAAGGCCGGCGACCTTGCCATGGTTTCCGCTTCCCGCATCCGCGCTGTTGCCGTTGCGCCAAGCGCATGACAACGATGCCGTGGCCAGGCGAGGGTGTGCAACAGCCGGGCCGAACGAAGCGGCCAGGCCTGAAAACAGGCAGACGAGTGTCGGGCTGATGTCGCTGACTGCCGGGCTGCTGGCCGCGGCGGTCGTCGGGTTCGTTCTGATGGTGATGCGCTAACCCTCAGCCTCGATAAAGGCTTCCATCTTTTCCGATGCAAGTCCTGCCTGCACCGCGATACGGCGCGCCAGTTCTGCCGCTGCCGCACGTGGCCGTCCCGTCGGCCGGTCGAGCCAATAGGACACCGGATTGAGCGCGGTACGCTCGTCGACGGCGGTAATGCGGCCCGATTTCAATTGATGCCCGGTCAGGGGTGGGCGCGCCAGTGCGATGCCGAGCCCGTAGGCGGCGGCGTCGAGCACCAGGTTGTAGTCCTCGAAGCGCCGGTCCTGTGGGCGGGGGCGGTAATCCATGCCTTGCGCGGCAAACCAGGCACGCCAGGCCGAAGCATCGGAATCGTTGATCAGTGGAAATTTGAGCAGCCGGGCAGGGTCACCGCGGCCGATCTCGCGGGCAAGCTCGGGCGACGCGACGGGAAAAACATGTTCCTCGAAAAGCTGCACCGAGACGCGACCCGGAATGCCGCCGCGTCCACAGCGGATCGACAGATCGATGCCCTCATCGGCAAGGTCGGCCTGGCGGATATCGACGTCGAGCACGATGCGTAGCTTGGAAGGATTATTCTCCAGCGCCGCCATGCGCGGCATCAGCCACAGCCCGCTGACCGAAGGGATCGAGGTCAGCCGCACCACCGCGGTGCCGCGCGGCTCGACCCAGCGGTCGGAATGGGTCGATATCAGCGCGAAAGCTTCCGCCGTGCGCAGATGCAGGCGGTTGCCTTCGATCGTCAGCGAGACACCGCGCGCGCCGCGATCGAACACTTTCAGCCCAAGCCAATCCTCGAGCTTGGCGATCTGCCGGCTGACCGCGCCGTGGGTGATGTTGAGCTTTTCAGCGGCCGCCGAAAAGCTGCCGGTCCGCGCCGCCGCGTCGAAGGCGCGCAGCGTTTCGAGAGGCACCATTGTGTCTGAGCTGTGATCCATAGTCACAGCTGATCCTCGATTTGGTCGTTTGTCAACCGGCCCGAAAAGGCGTTTTCTGCATTTCAGGGCACCGGCAACACGAGGACTATGAGATGAGCGCAATGACCAGCACGTTGAATCCGACACAACGGATGGACACCACGGCAGCCATCGCGGTGGCGCTGACAGTGGTCGGCTGGGCCTCTGCCTTTCCGGCCATCCGTGCCGGTCTTGCCGCCTTCGGGCCGCTGGAACTCGGCGCGCTGCGCTTTGCCATCGCCGCGGTGCCGGCGGCGATCTTCCTCGCCGTCAAGCGTCCGGCGCTGCCCAGGCTGGACGAATTGTGGCGCCTGGCCTTTGGCGGCGCCATTTTCGTGGCGCTGTACACGGCGATGCTCAATTTCGGCGAACTGACCGTCTCGGCCGGCGCTGCCGGCTTCATCATCAATGTCAGCCCGATCTTCACCGCCATCATGGCGATGGCGCTGCTTGGCGAACGCTTCTCCGGCATGGCATGGGTTGGCACCGCCATTTCCTTCGCCGGCATCGGCATTATCGCCATCGGCGATGGGGATGGCCTGCATTTCGACGCCGGGGCGCTGCTGGTGCTGGGTTCGGCGCTGTGCTCGGCCGTCAACACCATCGTCCAGAAGCCGCTCTTCGCCCGCCACCACCCGCTGACCATTTCGGCTTCGAACATGGTGCTCGGCGCGCTCTGCCTGGCGCCCTTCCTGCCGAGCGGCCTTGCACAGGCAGCGGTTGCCAATACAGCCGGCCTCGGCGCGGTGCTCTTTCTCGGCATCGTGCCCAGCCTGATCGCCTATGCCGCCTGGGCAACCGCGCTGTCGCGGCTACCGGCCGCACGGGCATCGAACTTCCTCTATCTGGTTTCGCCTATGTCCGCCCTGATCGGTTTCTTCTGGCTGGGCGAAGTGCCGACGCTGCTCGGCATGCTCGGCGGCGCACTGGCACTGGGCGGCGTCATCGTGGTGAATTTGAAGCGTTAAAACAAAATGTTGGAACCGTTTCCTGACTTAAACTGGGAACCGTATCCGCCAGCATGCAGACACCCAGAGGATGGGCTGCTATGGTGAGCTGCCTTTGCTGGGGGACGAAATGGGAAAGCTGTTCATATCGGTAATCTCTTGCGTTTTGCTGCTGACCGGGAAAGCCGTCGCGGGCTGGTACCAGGTCGAAAACTACGAAGGGTCCATCGGGCCTAACCCAGTCCATCTGTCGCTACAGAGATATGAACGTTTTGGCAGCGGGATTACGGTCGAGGGGAGCTATTTCTACGATGCCAAGCAAAGCCCGATAGCAGTGTACGGCAAGATCAACGGTAGCAAGGTCTCGCTTTGCGAGATTGCCGACGACAAGGAATTCGACCGGGTGCTGGTCATCAGATCGAAAACACCCGTCGACACCACCGGATGCCCGTTTTCTCTCGACATTGGCGAAAGCGGCGCAACAGGGACCTGGAGCAAGGGCTCGGACAAGTTCCCGATCACGCTGAAGCAGGTCGCAAGCCTCGACAATACCGGCAAGGCGAAGATTGAAGGGACCGTCGAGATTCCCTTTTGGGCACAGACAGCTACCCACAGATTTGTCGGGGTTTACGAGAAAGCTGGCTTTCTCGTCTGCATGACGAAGCTGCAAGTCATCAACAAGCGCAGCAAGAAAATCTATCAAGAGATCGTTTTCGATGACGACAATTGCGGCGCGGGCATGTGGACGACGCCCATCTATATGAATGTTCAAAAGCAGCCGGAAAAAAAGTTCGAGATTATTTCCGTAAATGTACGCGTTCGCGGTGGCCGCGCCAACTATACGATGGACTATGTTTTCTCTCCTAAAACCAAGATGTATCATCAATTGGTGAACTGACCAGGTGCCTCACCTGGTATTGCGCAGTTAATGCTTACCGTCGCCCAAACAGCCTCTCGATATCGGCGAGCTTCAGCTCGATATAGGTCGGCCGGCCGTGGTTGCAGGTGCCGGAGCCGGGTGTCGCCTCCATCTGCCTTAGCAACGCATTCATCTCCTCGGCCTTGAGCAGTCGGCCGGAGCGTACCGAGCCGTGGCAGGCCATGGTTGCCGCGATCTTGTCCAGCCGCTCCTTCAGCGTGTCGACGGTGTCATTGTCGGCGATCTCGTCGGCAAGATCGCGCACCAGTTGCTGGACATTGGTCTCGCCCAGCATCGACGGCGTCTCGCGCACGGCGACCGCACCCGGGCCGAAACGCTCGACGCCAAGTCCAAAGCGGGCCAGCGTCTCGGAATGCATCGCCAGCCGTTCGGCGTCTTCTTCCGGCAGGTCGACGATTTCCGGCAGCAGCAGCATCTGTGATGGCACCGCGCGCGAATGCAGCGCGTTCTTCAGCGCCTCATAGACCAGCCGCTCATGCGCCGCATGCTGGTCGACGATGATCAGCGAATCCCTGGTCTGCGCGACGATGTAGTTCTCGTGCACCTGCGCGCGCGCCGCACCCAGTACCGCCCCAAGCAGCGTCTCGGCCGCTTCGCTCTGCCCGGCGCGTGCATCGGCGCTGGCGAGCGGGCCGGCATCGAACGCTGCCTGCTCGTTTTCGCCCAAGCCGCGCTGACCGGGGCCCTCGAAACCCGCCCCTTCGAACCCCATGTCGAGCGGCCGCTGCGGCGAGCGCGTCGGATCAAAGCCGGCTGGGCCGGAGGCATGGTAGGATGCCTCATAGCTGCGGTGGCCGTTGGCGGGCCCGCCGTGGCCGTAGGATGCCGCACCAGGCCGGAACGCCGCCATCATGCCGGCAGCGCCCGTGGTGGCGGCGCGGATGCCGGCATCGGCAAGCGCTTGCCGGACAGCGCCGACGATCAGCCCGCGCACCAGTCCGGGATCGCGGAAGCGGACGTCGGCCTTGGCCGGATGGACGTTGACGTCGACGACGGCCGAATCGAGCGCCAGGAACAGCACCGTCACCGCATGGCGGTCGCGCGGCAAGACATCCGCGAAGGCGCCGCGTATGGCGCCGGCAATCAGCTTGTCGCGCACCGGCCTGCCATTGACATAGGCATATTGCTGCAGCGCGTTGGCGCGGGTGAAGGACGGGATCGACACGTGACCGGTCAGACGCACGCCTTCGCGCATCGCGTCGATGGCAATGGAATTGTCCGGAAACTCGGCGCCCATCACCTGGGCGACGCGGCGCAGGCTGCCTTCCGCGCTGTTGTCGGTCGCCGGCAATTCCAGTGTCGAGCGGTCGGAGCCGGCCAGCGTGAAACGTACGGCGGGGAAGGCGATGGCGATGCGCTTGACCACGTCGCTGGTGGCAGAGCTTTCGGCGCGTTCGCCCTTCATGAATTTGAGCCTGGCCGGCGTGGCGAAGAACAGGTCGCGCACCTCGACCGTGGTGCCGCGATTGGCCGCCGCCGGCCTGACGGGTAGGACGCGTCCGCCCTCGATGCCGATCTCGGCGGCACTGTCACTTTTTGCTGTCCGCGAACGGATTGACAGCCGCGACACCGAGCCGATCGACGGCAGCGCCTCGCCGCGAAAGCCGAGGGAACGAATGTCGTTGATGTCCTCGGTGAGCTTGGAGGTGCAGTGACGCGCAATCGCCAGCGCCAGCTCCGGTTCGGGAATGCCGGAGCCGTCGTCGGTGACACGGATCAGGTTCAACCCGCCGCCGGCGGTCACGATCTCTACCTTGCCGGCACCGGCGTCGAGCGCATTCTCGACCAGTTCCTTGACCACGCTTGCCGGACGCTCGATGACTTCGCCGGCGGCGATCTGGTTGATCATCGTTTCGGAAAGCTGGCGAATGGGCATGGAGATAGTATAGGCGGATTCGGGGGGCGCGGGAGAGGCAATATCGCGAGGGCGGTGCATCAGTTCGCAGCACGGATTTCACGCACGCCCTTGTGTAGCCGCCGGCGCAACAGATTGCGCAGCGTCACCCCGTCGCCATAGCCGACCTTCGCGGCGATCTCATCGACACTGTCGGATGTGGTCTTCAACAAATGGACAGCCTGCTCGACGCGCAGATCCTGAAAATAGGACAGCGGTGTCTTGCCAAGCACATCGTTGACCCGCCGCGACAGCGTGCGCTTGCTGGCTCCCAGTGCCGCGGCAGCTTCGTCTAGGTTGAAGCCGGCGGCGAGATGGCCGCGCGCCCATCGCTCGAAACGCTCGACCAGCGGGTTCGAATGGGCGAGATGATCCGAGATGGCATAGGCCGACTGCAACGGCCGGCTGTCGACGATTAGATATTTGGCGGTCAGCGCCGCAAGCTCCGGGCTTGTCTGGCGGATGACCATCAGAGCGAGGTCGATGTGGCCGAGTGCTGCTCCGGCGGTTGCGAACTGCCCGTCATTGATCAGCATGCGCGAGGCATCGAGCCGCACTTGCGGGTAGCGTTGCCGGAACATCGGTGCCAGCCACCAGGTCGTGGTTGACGGCCGACGGTCGAGCAGGCCGGTTTCCGCCAGGATGAAAGTACCGATACAAGCAGCCCCGATGCGCGCGCCGGCATCGGCGGCAGCCCGCAATGCCTTGGTCGCCTTGGCAATGTCGCTTCGCTTCAGCGCCTCGCCAAGCAGGCCCGGCATCTTCTGGCCGATCGCAGGGATCACCAGCCAGTCAGGCTCCGGCTCGCTGCCCATCGAGACGACCGGCACCTGAAGGCCTTGCGCGGTGTGGACCGTGTCGCTCAGCCCGACAATGGTCACGGCAAAACAGCCGGGCGGGGATGCCAGCATCCCTGCCAGCTCATTGGCGGTGCCGAACACATCGAGCATCGTGGCCAGCCCGGTGTCGAAGACGCCATCAAGCGCGAGGACGGAAATGTTCATGGCAATAATGATATCAAAGATGTCATTTTTGCCAATACGCTTTCCGGTTCGATGCTGCGACTGTCGTTTCGATGGCCGCCTTGGCCGCACAACGACGAGGAGAAGACAAATGATCAAACTTGCATTGTTCGCACGCTTCGAAGCCAAGCCCGGCAAGGAGAAGGATGTCGCCGCGTTCCTCAAAACCGGGCTGCAACTGGCCAATCAGGAAGCAAGGACCCCGATCTGGTTCGCCCTGCAGCTTTCGCCAAGCGTCTTCGGCGTGTTCGATGCCTTTCACGACGAAACAGGGCGGCAGGCACATCTCACCGGCGAGATTGCCAAGGCGCTGATGGCCAATGCCGAAACGCTGTTCGTTGGCCCGCCGACCATCGACAAGATCGACGTGCTCGGCCTCAAGAACGACGGCTCGGTCTGATCCTTCAGCATGCGAAACGCAATCCGGTCACGCGCCGGATTGCGCTGGCGAGCCTACGCCTGCGCCACCAGCCAATCCCTCACCTTGCGCGCATTGTCGCTGAGCTCGCGGTTCTTTGACCAGATGACGTAGAATCCGATGCCGGTCCTCAGCACATGGTCGGTCACCGGCACCAACAGGCCTGATGCCACGAGGCGCTCGACGAGATGCCGCCAGCCGAGCGAGATGCCTTGTCCCTCCATGACCGCCTGAATCACCAAGGCATAATCATTGATGCGCAACCCGCGCTCGGCATTACGGAGGCTGGTTCCGGCTGCGGCGAACCATTCGTCCCAGTTCGGGGCCTCGCGGTAGGGCTCCTCGAGATGGATGAGCCGATGCATGGCAAGTTCGGCGACAGTCTCTGGCAGCCCAAACTTCGCCAGATAGCTGGGGCCCGCGACCGGGAAGATCTCCTCGTCTGCAAGCAACAGCGAATGATAGTCCGGCCAGTCGCGCGGCACGCCGCCGCGCACGCCGAGCGGGATGCCCTCGGCGATAATGTCGAGGTCGCGGTCGGCGGTCTGGATACGCAGATCAACGCCCGGCAGTTCGTCGCGGAATTGCTGTAGGCGCGGCATCATCCAGAACGAGCCAAAGGCGGTCGAGGCGGCCAGCGTCACATGGCCGCCGGTCGCCTGCAGGCGCAGATCCTCCGCCGACTTGCGGATATGCGACAGCCCGAGCGAGACGTCGGCGTGGAAGCGCTCGCCGGCCTCCGTCAGGAGAACCTGGCGATGGCGGCGCTGGAAGAGCTTGGCGCCGAGCTGTTCCTCCAGCCCGCGCACGGCGTACGATACGGCCGCCTGCGTCATGCCGAGCTCGCGCCCGGCGGCGGTGAAGCTCGACAGCCGGCCGGCCGCCTCGAAGACGATCAGGCTGCCGGCGGAGGGTAGCAGGTGGCGCAGGCTTCGCATAAGGAGAGTTTATACAAGAGATCAGGATTTTCCAGCGTCACAGCTATATTCCGTCTCGCTAAGTTGACGGGCTGTTGGAGGGATGAGTAGCCATGAATGAACCGGCCGTTGCAGTGACCGAACACGGCAACCGCAGAAGCGGCGGTCGCCTGGGGCGCAAGGCGATACGTGGCGCCCCCATAGCCTCGTTTCCTACGCTGGTGCGCCAGATCCCCGCCTATCAGATGGTGCCTGACGAGGCGGTGGAGTTGATCCACCAGGAATCGCTCTTGATCCTCGAAGAGGTCGGCTGCGAATTCCGCGACGATGAGGCGATCGCCCTGTGGAAGGCCGCCGGAGCCGATGTATCCGAGACGCGTGTCCGCATCGACCGTGCGCTCTTGATGGAGTTGGTCTCGAAGGTCCCGCCGGAATTCACCCTCAATGCTCGCAATCCCGAGCGTACCGTCCGCGTCGGCGGCAAGAATTCCATCTTCGTGCCGATGTATGGTGCGCCCTATGTACGCGACCTCGACAACAACAGGCGCTACGGCTCGCTCGCCGACCTCAACAATTTCCACAAGCTCGCCTACATGGCGCCGGCGCTGCACTCGTCGAGCTCGGTCATCTGCGAGCCGATGGAAATTGCAGTGCCCAAGCGTCACCTCCATATCATCCATTCGGCGCTGAAACACTCCGACAAGCCGTTCATGGGCATCGTCACCTCGAAGGAACGCGCCGAAGACACGATGGCGATGGCCGGCATCGTGTTCGGCGAAGAGTTCGTCCGCGACAACCCGGTGCTGGTGTCGATCACCAATTGCAACTCGCCGCTGGTGTGGGACGCCACCATGCTGGACGCCATGAAGATCTATGCGCGCAACAACCAGCCGTTGATCCTGGCGCCCTTCGCGCTGTGCGGCGCCTCGACCTCGGCCTCCGCCGTCGGCGCGGTGGCGCAGGTCAATGCAGAAGCACTCGCTGGCGTCGCCTTCACGCAGCTCTTGCGTCCGGGGTCGCCGCAGATCTACGGCCAGTTCATGGTCACGGTCGACATGAAGACCGGGGCGCCGATGGGCGGCACGCCGGAGGCCGCCCAGATGATGTACCTGATGGGCGCGCTGGCGCGGAAATACCGGCTGCCTTGGCGCACGTCCGGCTTCCATGTCGGCTCGAAGCTCAACGACGCCCAGGCCGGCTACGAGGCGAACATGCTGATGCACGCCGCCATCCTCGCCGGGGCCAACTACATCTGGCACTCGGCCGGATGGCTGGAGGCGGGGCTCACCTGCGGCTATTCGAAATTCGCCACCGACTGCGAGCAGCTTATCGGCTGGTACAAATATGCAGGCGGCCTTCCGTTCGACGATTTCAAGGAAGCGATGGCGGCGATCCGCGAGGTGGGGCCGCAGGGCCATTTCCTCGGCACCCAGCACACGCTCGAACATTTCGAGTCCGCTTTCTTCATGCCCACCATCATGGACTTCAATTCGTACGAACAGTGGAAGGCCGAGGGCGCTAAGGACCACGACACGCGCGGCCGCGAGAAGGCGCGCAACATGCTGGCCGACTATGAGGAGCCGAAGCTCGACGAGGGCATCGCCGAGGGTCTCAAGGATTTGATCGCGCGGCGTGAGGAAAAACTGCCGGACAGCGTTAGTTGATGTGACAGGCGAAGACCTGACGGAACAACCAAGGGAGGAAAACATGACGCTCTTCAGAAGCAATGGCGACCGCGTGCCGGGCGCTATCGAGACAATGGCGAAAGAGACGCGTGCAGGCCCTATGGACCGGCGCGAATTCCTGGCGCTGGCCAGTGCATTCGGCGCATCGACGGCTTTCGCCTATAGCATGATCGGCCTTGCCGCGCCGACTAAAGCCCTGGCCGATGAACCGAAAAAGGGCGGAACGCTGCGTGTCGCGATGTCGGTCAAGGCGCAGAAGGATCCGCGCACCTATGACTGGACCGAGATGGCAAACGTCACCCGTTGCTGGCTGGAGCCGCTCGTCCGCTACACGCACGAGTTCACTTTCGAGCCGGTCCTGCTCGAAAGCTGGGACGTCAATGACGACGCCACCGAATACACACTGCATCTGCGCAAAGGCATCACCTGGAACAATGGTGATGCCTTCAACGCCGATGACGTGGTCTCCAATCTGAACCGCTGGTGCGAGAAGGGTGCTTCCGGCAATTCCATGGCGGCACGCGTCGGCGCGCTGATCGACACAAAGACCGGCAAGGCCAAGGACGGCGCCATCACCAAGGTCGATGACCTCACGGTCAAGCTGAAGCTGTCTGAACCCGACGTCGCGATCATACCGGGCTTCACCGACTACCCGGCGCTGGTCGTGCATCGCGACTTCGACAAGGATGGCGCCGACCCGATCAAGAAGCCAATCGGCACCGGACCTTTCGAACTGGTATCCTATGCAGTGGGTACGAAGGCGGTCGTCAAGCGTCGCGAGAACGGCAAGTGGTGGGGTGGCGAAACGCCGCTCGACGGTGTCGAGTTCATCGACTACGGCACCGACTTCAACGCCACGCTGAATGCCTTCGAATCTGGCGAGATCGACCTCGATTTCGAAACGCCGGCCGACTTCATCGAGGCCCTCGATAAGATGGATCTGGTGAAATCGGAGGTCGCGACGGCGACCACGCTCGTTGCCCGCACCAACATCACCCACAAGCCCTATGACGACCAGCGGGTGCGCAATGCGCTCCAGATGGCCGTCGACAACAATGCCGTCATGCAGCTCGGCTACGCCGGGCTTGGCACGGTTGGCGAGAACCACCACGTCGCCCCGATCCATCCCGAATACTATCCGCTACCCAAGAAGACACGCGATGCCGCCGCCGCCAAGAAGCTGATGGCGGATGCCGGGCAGGCCGACTTCGAGCACGAGCTGATCACCGTCGAGGACGAATGGCAGAAGAACACTGGCGATGCGATCGCCGGCCAATTGCGCGATGCCGGCATCAAGGTGAAGCGTACGGTGCTGCCGGGCTCGACCTTCTGGAACGACTGGACGAAGTATCCGTACTCGATGACCATCTGGTACATGCGGCCGCTGGGCGTCCAGGTGCTGGCGCTCGGCTATCGCTCGGGCGAGGCCTGGAACGAAACGGCCTATGCCAACCCGGATTTCGACGCCAAGCTGAAGCAGGCGCTTTCGCTTGCCGATCCTGCCAAGCGCAAGGAGGTGATGAAGGACGTCGAGCAGATCCTGCAGGATTCCGGCGTCATCATCCAGCCGTTCTGGCAGAAGCTCTACTGCCACATGAGCAAGAAGGTGAAGAACTACGGAATGCACCAGACCTACGAAATGGACTTCCAGAACGTTTGGCTGGACGCCTGATTTAACTCCCGAGACTTGCAAGCAAATGCCGCCGGCACCTATGACAAAAGGTGCCGGCGGCCCGTAAATCACTGACAAGCAATTGGCGCAGGCAAAATGTCCGACGACGAGATCATCCTTTCCGAACTTTCCGACGACGAGTTGGTGCA
>NZ_JBWJFQ010000033.1:0-62082 GCF_057784235.1 Mesorhizobium sp. CNPSo 4670
TAGAGCGGGATGAGTTGGGGCTGAATCGACGACGGATTCCCTTAGGCGAGCAAATCTGATTCAACCTTCTTGCTGGGCAAGGAGGCCAGCCAGGATGGGCAAGCCTTATTCGATGGATCTTCGCGAACGGGTTGTTGCGTCGGTTGAGCGGGAGGGCCTGTCGCGGCGGCAGGCTGCAGTGCGCTTTGAGGTTGGGATCAGCACCGTCATCCGCTGGGTAAGCCGCTTGCGCGAGACGAGCAGCCTTGCGCCCGGCAAGATGGGTGGGCACAGGCCAAAGAAGATTGCCGGAGAGCATCGGGACTGGCTGCTGGTGCGCTGCCGGGCTGCTGATTTCACACTGCGCGGTCTTGTGGGCGAACTTGGCGAGCGCGGCCTGAAGGTGGATTACCGGTCGGTGTGGGAGTTCGTCCACGCCGAGAAGCTCAGTCACAAAAAAAGACGCTGATCGCGGCTGAACAGGATCGCCCGGATGTAGCGCACCGGCGGGCACAGTGGGCCAAGTATCAGGACCGCATCGATGCTTCCCGCCTGGTGTTCATCGACGAGACATGGACCAAGACCAACATGGCGCCGCTCAGGGGATGGGCGCCACGCGGCCAAAGGATCAAAGCCAAGGTGCCGCACGGCCATTGGAAGACTATGACCTTCCTGGCGGCGCTACGCCATGATCGCGTCGATGCACCATGGCTCATCGACGGACCGATCAACGGTGAGCGTTTCCAGCTCTATGTCGACAAGGTTCTGGTTCCCACCCTCGAACCCGGCGACATCGTCATCATGGACAATCTCGGTTCGCACAAGGGCAAGGCCGTGCGCCGCGCCATCCGCGCGGCCGGCGCCAGGCTGTTCTTGCTGCCGAAATACTCGCCCGACCTCAACCCGATCGAGAAGCTCTTTGCAAAGCTCAAGCATTGGCTGCGCAAGGCTGCCAAGCGTACCGTCGAAACCCTCTGTGACGCCATCGGCCAAATCCTCGGCACCGTAACTTCAATCGAATGCAGAAATTACTTTATCGAAGCAGGCTATGCCCCAACCTAGATTCATCCCGCTCTAGTTCATCGTGGTCGCGTCGTCAAGCGCACAGGCGACGGGAGCCTCGTCGAGTTCAGCAGCGTGGTGGAAGCAGTGCGCTGCGCGATCGAAGTGCAGAACGCCATGCTTGAGCGCAATGCCGGGGTGCCGGATGATCGCCGCATCGAGTTCCGGATCGGCATTCACTTGGGCGACGTCGTGCAAGAACGCGATGGCGACCTGATGGGCGATGGCGTCAATATCGCCGCACGCCTGGAAGGCATCTGCGAACCTGGCAATATCTGTCTTTCCGAGCAAGCCTATTGGCAGGTAAAGTCAAGGCTCGATATCGCGATCAACGATCGCGGTGAGGTCCAGCTCAAGAACATCGCCGAGCCGGTCCGGGTTTACTCGCTACGGGTCGGCGTTCCCACCAAGGTCAAGCCCGCGGCACCGGCTGAGCACCTTGTGCTGGACAAGCTTTCGCAGCCGCTCGCGCTGCCGGACAAGCCTTCGATTGCCGTGCTGCCCTTCGTCAACATGAGTGGCGATGCCGAGCAGGAATTTTTCACCGACGGGCTGACGGAGGACATCATCACCGATCTGTCGAATGTGTCCGGCTTCTTCGTCATCGCCCGCAACTCTACCTTCGCTTACAAGGGCAAGCCCACCGACGTCCGTCAGATCGCTCGCGATCTGGGCGTCAAATATGTTCTCGAGGGCAGCGCCCGACGATCCGACAAGCGGTTGCGCGTCAATGTGCAGCTAATCAATGCGGCGGAAGGCGGCAATCACATCTGGGCCGAGCGCTTCGACCGCGAAATCGCCGACATCTTTGAAGTTCAGGACGAGGTCACGCGCCGTGTTGTTGAGGCGATTTCCGGCAAGATTGGTGCGAACAATATTTCTGCCCGTTCCAGGCCGTCAAATCTCGAAGCCTATGATCTCTGTGTCCGATCACGGGAAAAATGGACTTTGTCCAAAAATGCCAACGGCGAGGCGCGCTCAGCTTTGGAACGTGCCGTTGCGCTTGATCCAAACTATTGTGAAGGGCACAGCAATCTTGCCCTTGCGCTGTTGTTTGGCTGGGTTGTTTGGTGGGAATCACAGATACCCGATCGCGGAAATGCTTTGGTACACGCGCAACGAGCCGTGGAAATCGACCCCAATGATTCAGGCGCTCGTAGCGCCCTGGGCTATGTTCAACTCTATGAGCGCAACTGGGATGAAGCAATAACGCTATTTGATATCGCAATTCGACTCAATCCTAACAATGTAAATGCTGGTATATGGAAGGCTGAGCTTCTCATCTACTTAGGTAAACCGCAGGACGCCTTGACAGCTTGTGCCGAGGTACTTCGTCTAAATCCCCGCCCACACCATGGGTATCTTTGGATTCTGGGAATGGCGCAATTTGCCGCCGGCCATTACGAAGAAGCTGTTGCGACCTTGAGCCGGGAGGAAACATATGGGACCGGTTCAAGGGAGAACCTGATCGGTGCTCTTGCCCTTGCCGGCCGCGTGCCTGAGGCACGGGAGGAAGCCCGTCTTTATCTTGCGGGTAATCCAAATTGGAGGATCGGTGAGACGGCGGCGAACTCGCCCTTTAGAGATATGAGCACTGCGCAGCTCTTTGTTAATGGCTGGCGTCTGGCGGGCTTGCCAGATTAGGCGGCATGGCAAGGGGGGCGTTTTTGCCATGACATGGCTACTCTCTCGGCCCGTTCCGGACGCGCTCACGCAACGCTTTCTGGCGCTGGTCTGGCTGATCGGCACGTTCACAAGCTTTGCCGGGGCGAGTTGTATAGCACTCGCGCTTGCTTTCCGGCTTAAGAACACACCCGAAGGAAGACCAGCAGCTGATCCGTCACGACGACAAGCTGTCCCACTGTCCCGCGCCCTAGACAGTGGGACAGCCGCGCATCGATGCTGCGGGCTATAAAGGAGGGACGTCTTCTGCGCTGAAGTAAACCAGATTCGCGACGTCATCATCACACACCTCCTCATCATCCCAGATTAAAGGTGTTGCGACGAACGATTGAACCCACCGCCCCATTTCGGTCATTCAAGTCACCTCGGCGATTTCCTGAAAGCTGTCGATGCGCGGAGCGGCGGCCTATCAACGTGCCGACCGCTCCCAATAGCCGAACTTTATGGCGGTGTCTGATACAGGCACCTGTTCCGATCATGGCGCTCGCTGGCTCGCTCACGATCTAGATCCGGTACGGAGCCGGGTTTAGAAACGTGGGCGACGAGTAGAACCAATGCACAAATACGTTAAGATGTTTCACCATTTCCGGTTTTCGAGGTCCAATGTCTGAAGTGGACTGGCTTAGTCATCTCCTGCAAATCATCACCGTTACCGGCCAGCTCGAGGTCCGCTGCGCCTACGGCGCACCGTGGCGCCTTGCCTGGAGCAAGGCTGCCGCGAACGAAATTCCCTACCACGTCATAATTAAGGGCCGGGCCATTTTCGAGGATCCGGAGTCGAAAACGGCGCGGGAGCTGGTGAGCGGAGATATTGTGCTGCTGCCTCACGGCGCGGCGCATGTACTGCACGACGGTAGCGGGCAAACACCAATCCGAACGCACGAAAGCGTGGGCTCTGCCGGATGGATGCTGAGCGAGAACGACGGCCAGGGTGAGCAACTGGATCTGCTGTGTGGGCGATTTTCTATCGCGCCGCCCCATGATCGGCTGATCCGCAACTACCTGCCCACAAATCTGGTGGCGCGGGCAATAGGCGGCCATACGGAAGAAGACATCGGCTCCGCCTCCAACCAACTGGCCAGTCTGGTGAGGCTGATGCGAATGGAGTCCGCCGGGGACAGAGCCGGAGGACGGGCCATTCTCAACGCGCTTTCTTCGGCCCTGTTCACACTGGTACTGCGCGCGGCGAGCCAATCCGGGAAAGCTCCCGAAGGCTTGTTGGCCTTGGCCGGCCATCCGCGCCTTGCTCCAGCCATGGCCGCGATGTTCGCCAATCCGGCACGGCCTTGGAAACTGCCCGAACTGGCCGATTTGTGCGGCATGTCACGTGCCACTTTCATGCGCCAGTTTCAGGACAAGTTGGGTCGCTCTGCCCTCGACTTCTTGACTGATCTGCGTATGAGTCTGGCCGCCAACGAGCTCAGAAAACCGGCGATTAGCACGGAAGCTGTGGCCGAGACCGTTGGGTATCAATCCGTTTCGGCATTCCGGCATGTCTTCACCGAAAGGATAGGGATTACGCCGGGGGAGTGGCGGCGACTGGCGCACAAGGGCGAGTAAAACGCGCGGCCAGGGACACGCGCCAGTTTGATCCTTTCACGCATCATATTGAGCTGATCCAGTCTCGAAATTATCACTCGTCCTCGTAAATTAGGCTCCGTAATCACTTGATAACGGAGCCATCCAATGAACTGCATCAGCCTCGCCACCACCGGACCCGCAACCCGCGTAGCCGCCGAAATCTTCGAGAAGACCGGGACGAGCGAAAACGCTTTCGCGACGAACGCCGTCATCGAAACCATTCTGAGCCGAAGTGCCGCCAAGTATTACGACCCTACTGCCACGCTGAGCGACGACCAGATCCGCGACCTGGTGCGTATCGGCACGTCCGCGCCGACATCCTTCCACCTGCAGAACTGGCGCTTCATCGCCGTACGCTCGCCTGAAGCCAAAGCACGGCTGCGTCCGATCGCCTGGAATCAGCCCGCGATCACCGATGCCGCGGTGACCTTCATCATCATTGGCCAACTGGCCGATGCCAGCACCGTCCCCGACCGTCTGGCGCCCGTGGTGGAAGCCGGCATCATGCCGGCGCACCTGGTGCCGGAATGGGAAATCCCCGCTCGCGGTCTGTATGACAACCAGCCGCAGCGCCAGCGCGACGAAGCCGTGCGCTCCGCGACCTTTGGCGCCGCAGCGATCATCTACGCGGCCCGCTCACTCGGCCTGGGTTCGACGCCGATGATCGGTTTCGACGCCGAGGCGGTGCACAGCGAGTTCGATCTGGCCGAAGGCGAAGTGCCGGTCATGCTGTTGACCGTCGGGCCGGAGCGAGTTGGCAACTGGCCGCAGAAGCCGCGCATGCCGGTGGCTGATGTCCTGGACTTTGCATAATCACTAATCAACTCAGGATCTTATGGAGACTATGATGGCAAGAACTGCCGCTCTCAAGCCGGAACAGGTGCCGGCCGAATCCAAACCGACTCTCGATGCGTTCACCAGGAACATCGGGTTCACCCCAAATATGATGGCAGCTTTCGCGCAGAGCCCGATCGCGTTCAACTCCTGGGCCACCCTGCTCGGATCCCTGAGCAAAGCGCTGGACGTGAAGACACGCGACAGCATCGGCCTCGCCGTCTCCGAAGTGAACGGTTGCAACTATTGCCTAACGGTTCACAGCTTCACGGCCGAACATATGGCCAAGCTGCCGGCCGATGACATCATTCTGGCCCGAAAGGGTCATGCCAAGGACCCGAAGCGAGACGCGGCCGTCCAGTTTGCGCGCAAGGTCATCGAGACCCGAGGGCACGTCAGTGACGCCGATCTGAAAGCTGTCCGCGAAGTTGACTACACCGATGCGAACATCATCGAGATCGTCGCGCTTGTGGCCATGTACTCGCTGACGAACTTCTTCAACAACGTGTTCGATCACGAGAAGGACTTTCCCGCCGTTGCGCCGGCCGGCTCGATCTGAGCTCGGTTCTGTCGCAACCTCGTAAAGCCATAGGAACAATCACATGAATATCCTCCATATTGATGTTAGTCCGCGACAAGAATCGCATAGCCGCCAGCTTTCGGCGGCGATCGTCGAAAGGCTCTTCGAGGTTGCGCCCGGGGCGAGCATTACTCGGCGCGATTTGGGGGCCGATCCGTTGCCCCACACCTTGGCTGACTACGCGGTTGCGCTGTCGTCGCCTGCTACCTTGGCGGCCCCGCCGAAGGGCGCTCTGGATTGTTCCGAGGCGCTTATCCAGGAAGTCGAAGCGGCCGATGTGATCGTCATCGGAACACCCATGCACAACTTCACCATTCCCTCGGTCCTCAAAGCGTGGATCGACCAGATCTTGCGCGTCGGTCGCACGATGAAGTCGACGCCCGCCGGTAAGGTGGGAATGCTTCGGGACCGTCCGGTGTTTATCGGCGTCGCTTCCGGTGGCGTCTTTTCCGGCGAGCGAGCCAACCAACCCGATTTTCTCACGCCGTATCTGACGCTGGCATTTGGCTCGATTGGACTGAAGACCGTGCAATTTCTCCCCCTGCAGGCCACTGCGTTCCTCGACCGGGACAAAGCCGAATTGGCGAGGGGGAAGGCCTTGGCGGCGATCGATCTGACGGCCGTGCGAGAGCTTCAGGGCCTCGGTACTTGGCCCGCAGTACTCGCAAGCACCGGCAGATCGTATCGCGATGTCCGCCCTGCTCTTGGGAGCGTCACGCTAGCAGTTTTCTGAGGGCGCGCTGCAAGCTCCGCAAGCCCGCATCATAACCCTCCGGCCTCCGCCGGACCGTGAACAAGAGGTCTTTCTGATGATTTTACCTGCTAATACGCTTCCCCAAATCGGCGAAAGGATCACCGACAAATCAGCACCACCCGATGACGGCGCCGTCCGCGAATGGATCGGGCCAGAGGCGTTCGAGCACTGGGCTGAGCTGCGGAACTGGATCGATGAATCCTACCCTGGAGTTTTTACGCCAGACTGGCTCTACGGTGGCAAGAACCGCGGTTGGTCCTTGCGCTACAAGAAAACCAAGGCGTTCACCACGTTGGTGCCGGAATACCGGCGACTTTCGGCCGTGGTGGTCATGGGCGGGGCGGAACGAGAGAAGTTTGAGAAGCGGCGTTATGTCTGGCGATCGCAATTGGTCAAGCTCTACGATGAAGCCAAAATATACATCGACGGAAAATGGCTGACGATTGCCATCTCATCGGCAGATGATCTGCATGAAGTGACGGAGCTTCTGACTATGAAGCGCCCGCCAGATGTCTCGTCGGCATCACGCAGCAATTCGACATCAAGGTCGTCGCGGAAGGCGTCGAGCCGATAGCTAACTGCGTGAGAGATCGAAAAGACCTTCCACGCTTGCAATTTACCTTGAACCAACAAATCACTGAGGAGACAATTCCCATGAAAGCGATCGTAGTGACGGACCAGGCTGCAGGAACGGCCGGGATGAAGCTGGTGGAGCGGCCGGAGCCGCAGGCGGCAATAAACGACGTCGTCGTACAGGTTCATGCAGCGGGATTCGTCAACACCGAACTGGATTGGCCTTCGACCTGGGCCGATCGAGCCTTCCGTGACCGGACGCCGTCGATCCTCGGCCATGAGCTGGCCGGAGTGGTCACCGCACTGGGTTACGGCACGACGGGGCTGTCGGTCGGGCAGCGGGTGTTCGGCCTTGCGGATTGGCATCGCGACGGCACGCTCGCGGAGTATGTAGCCATGGAGGCACGCAACCTCACGCCGCTGCCGGGCGATGTCGACTTTACGGTCGGCGCGAGCCTGCCGATCTCGGGCCTGACCGCGTGGCAGGGGCTGTTCCAGCATGGCCGCCTTCAGGCGGGGCAGAGCGTTCTCGCGCATGGCGCGGCCGGTGCCGTCGGTTCGATGGTGGCGCAGCTTGCAAGGGAGGCCGGAGCCTATGTCATCGGCACCGGACGCGCCGCTGACCGCCAGAAGGCGCTCGACTTCGGCGCAAATGAATTCGTCGACCTCGGGAACGACACCCTGGAAGACGTCGGCGCAGTCGATCTGGTGCTCGATGTCATCGGCGGCGATATCCAGAAACGGTCCGCAACGCTGGTCCGGGCCGGCGGAACGCTTGTGACCGTCGTCGGACCAACGGATATTCGACCTGCAGATGGCCTGACGGTTGACTTCGTCGTCGAGGCTGATCGAGCCCAGCTTTTTGAGATAGTTCAGCGGATCCGGGATGGACGACTGCGGACGAATATCGGCAAGGTCTCGACCCTCGACGACGCTGTTGCGACCTTCAACTCGACGGAGCGACGCACGGGGAAGACGGTTATCCGCGTCCGTCCGTGAGGACTCTTGGGAAGAGAGGGCGGTTCCTCTCTCCTCGATTAACATTTACACTAGGCAAGCAACGAGGACATGGGAAGCAGAAGGCGCTTTCACGCTTAGTGAGAGTGCGGCGGCTGGGCTTATTCGACGTTCCGGGCGCGGCGAGACAACGCGGCCCCGAAGATCGCCCGGCGGCTCAATCAGGAAGGCATGGTGAACGACCCAGACTAGATCGCATTGGAGGCTGCTCGCAACATCTTCAGTCTGCCGGGCAAGAATCTGCCGCAGGTAATCGCCAAAATTCAGGTCGAGGTCAGGGCCGCGATTGGCTTTGAACCAGCTCAGCACTGTGAGCCCTTAGATTCCCGTGAATCCAGTGACTTACTCGCGCCGATCGGCGCCCGGACCCCATGCCGATTAACAGTGAAGACCTGTCCTGCCCGATCGGTGAGGGCCAACTATTCTGATCCGGCCCTTGTCGCGACCCGAGCCTCGCGCTGCGCCGTTGGCGGCTCGCCGAACTTTTGCCGGAAGGCGCGGGTGAAAGCGGCAGCGGACGCGTAGCCGCTGCGCCGTGCTACCTCTCGAACGCTGAGCCGGGACTGGGTTAGCAGAGCCTGTGCCCGCTGCAGGCGCCAATTCGTCAGATAGCCCAACGGACCGTCGCCGATCATCTCCTTGAAACGTTCGGCGAACTGCGTTCGCGACATTCCGACCTCCAGGGCAAGCGAGGCGACAGTCCAATTCTGCTCGCTGCGCCGATGGATCGTTTGAATCGCCTTGCCGATCTGCGGATCCTGGAATGCGGACAGAATCTGCCTCAACGCTGGCGACTGCTCACCACTCGCGCGGATCGTCTCGATAAAGATGATCTCTGACAGCCTGAGGATCGTCGCGATCGCGCCAGGCCCCTCCGAAAACACGCGGCGCACGATCAAGCGCAGCATTTCATCGAGCCAGGGATTCTTGGCGCGCGTGACCGGCGTAATCAGAAAGTATTCCGGGAACGCCTGAATCAGAGGATGGTCAGCCTTCTCGATGAAGTTGAAGTGTCCGCAGACCATTCGGGTCGTGGCGGAGGGGTCGCCCCCGCTACAAACCAGTACACCCTCCCCGTTGTATCCGGCCTGCTCCAGGACCGTCTCGAGGGGCGGTGCGTCGCGGCCCGGCGCGTCTGCCAGGACGTGTGCCTGTCCGTGCGGGATCATCAACAGGTCGCCGGTGTTGAGGACGATGTCTGCGCCTGAGGCCAACCGGATATGGCACCGTCCCTCGATCACGAGGTGAAAGCGTGCCGCGCGTGCGAAGGCGGGTACCGCGACGGCCCAGGGGGCTGAGAATTCCGTGCGGAAGTAAAAGCTGCCCCGGAGCGACAGCGTCTCGAAAATGTCGCTTAGAACGTCCATGGGCGCGCGGCGCCTCCCTGCTCGTCTTCGTTCAAAACGACATGTTCGTCGATCGTCTGTCAAGCGAAACAGGCTTGAATGATGCAGATCATCCGAAAGACTATGCCTCTGGTTCGCATTCATTGCGTCGATCTTGCCAGATCGTCCTGACCTCACTCATAACCAGAGCGAGGCCG
This sequence comes from Mesorhizobium sp. CNPSo 4670, assembly GCF_057784235.1. Classification (NCBI taxonomy): domain Bacteria; kingdom Pseudomonadati; phylum Pseudomonadota; class Alphaproteobacteria; order Hyphomicrobiales; family Phyllobacteriaceae; genus Mesorhizobium; species Mesorhizobium sp. CNPSo 4670. The sequence continues at coordinate 9,607 of NZ_JBWJFQ010000033.1, forward strand.
TGGCCGCCAATAGTGGCGTGCGCCGTATCGAGCAACCAAGGACGTAGGAGTCACCGATGTCGTTCCGCTTCATCACCAAGTCTATCCACGCCTACCTAATCGATTATCCCGTCGCGATCGTCTTGATCGCAGCGCCGTTCGTGCTGAAGCTCGGCCAGAACGGACCAGGCGCAATGTGGCTCTCGGTTGTTGCCGGTGTCGCGGCGTTACTCTTGGCCGCCCTGACCGATCATCCCACCGGGCTCGTCCGCATCATTCCCTACTGGCTTCACCTGTGGGTCGATCGCGCCGTCGGCGTGGTGTTTGTCATCGCCCCGTTTGCCTTCAAATTCTCCGGGTTCGACGCCTGGTACTACTGGGTCCTCGCTGCCGCTGTCCTGCTCACGACGTCAGTCTTTTACGCGCCTGAGGAGCCAGTCGGGACGCGTTCGGGATTGGACAGGCGCACAGCGGGTTGAAGGCGGCGATGCCGGCGTCGAGGGTCAAGACGTTGCCGATGTTCGTCCGTCAGAACTCGGGGAGGGCGAGCATTGAATGTCCGCAATCGCTTCTTGCGCGCCGGAAGCCGCTATTCCGCTTCCGGCCCGTCGTGGCCTCTTCACGCGCTTCCTCTAACCTGCCGAGCCGCGCCAGGATCGACACCAAATTAACCCTGGATTCGGTTCGATATGTTGCATCATTCCTCAGAGTCTTCACTGCTTCCTCATACCTACCGGCAGCGGATTGGGCACCTCCGAGTAACCAGAAATACCAGCTCGGCGGGCGCGGATTCAGGCGCAATGCCTTCTCTATGCAGGCAATGGCCTCTACTCCGCGACCTTCATAGGTCTTCAGGTCCCCGAAGTTTGCCCAAGCATCGGCATCGTTCGGGTTGAGCCGCAGCGAAATCTCGTACTCTTTGGCAGACTCATCCCATTGGCGCTCAAGGAGAAGTATGAACGCGAGCACCCAATGCGTGCCAGAATTTTCGGGATCGAGTTCAATCGCCTTTCTTGCCGACGCCATAGACTGTTGACGAAGGGGATTCATCGGATAGTTCCTAAAGACCCAGGCCTCGCACTGACTGATCGCCAACCAGCGATAGGCATCCGCGTAGTTGGGATCGAGCGCGATGGCCCGCTCGAACAAGGGAATGGCCGCAACGCCCGCCTCCGTGGAGTGTGCCCATTCAGCCCGCCCCCGTAGATAGAGATCATAGGCCCCCAGGTTCGTTGGCCGATAACGTTCCTTCAGGTTTGCCGCGGCCAACTTGCCGGCGAGCCCCTCCACAATCTTTCCGACGACTTCGTCTTGTGCCGCGAAGATATCGGCAAGGTCCCGGTCGAAGCGATCCGCCCAGATGTGCCCACCGGCGGGTGCATCGATGAGCTGGGCATTGATCCGCACACGGTCCGCCACCCGTCGGGCGCTACCCTCCAGTACATATTTCACCCCCAGTTCGCGAGCGATCTGGCGGGTGTCTACCGATCTGCCCTTATAGGCAAAGGACGAGTTCCGGGCGATGACGAAGAGCTCAGGCACTTTGGAGAGGTCCGTAATCAGATCCTCCGTCAATCCATCGACGAAATACGCCTGCTCGGCGTCAGCACTCATATTCACAAAGGGGAGGACGACTATTGACGGCTTGACGGGAAGAGAAAGTTCAATGGCGGAGACTACCGCTGCGGCTCCATCCTTGCCCGCGAGCCGATAGATTTGGATCGGTCGATCGATGTTTTTGAGAGTCTGCGGGCCCAACGAAACGAATGAATGTGGCAGCTTGCCGTTGATCTGCTCGAAGACACTTCCCGAGATGCACAATCCCCCGGGCTCCGACAGACTCTCGAGCCGAGCCGCGACGTTGACTCCCTCGCCGTAGAGATCGCTACCCTCCACCATCACATCGCCGAGATTAATTCCTGCACGCAATACAATGCGTCGGTCCCCGGCCACATCTGCATTCGCGATATCCATAGCTTTCTGCAATTCGACAGCGCAGTCTACGGCGTTGACTGCGCTTCCGAACTCTATTAGCGCGCCATCTCCGATCAGTTTGATGATGCGACCGTGATGTTTGGAGATCATTGGCTGAAGGATCTCTCGACGCCGAGATTTGAGCGTAGCCAAGGTACCTACCTCGTCGCGCTCCGTGAGGCGGCTATAGATGGCCAGAATGGCAGCAAGGCGGCGTTGAACGCGTTCTTCGGACATCGCAGAGGGGTGCTCTCACTGCGGCAAATTGTATTTACATCCCGAGGAGGAGTCGATCCGCCTGATTTTCCGCTGTGGGTCCATTCATGTCTGGTTGGGGAAAATCCTGGACATGGCGGTTTGCTCTTGAAGGTGTCGGCCGGATGGCGCGATCAGCACTGTTTGTCGCCTGCCTGGAACTGCGAGCGAAAACCTGCGCAAACAAAGGAACTGGCGCGAAACAATGTCATGATTCCAAATGGTTGGCGTCTCTGCTAGACTCTCTTTATTGACAAGGGCGGGGCAACCTGAGGGACGCAACGGGTCCTTCCGGGGCGGTGAAGCCATGCAGGGGGGCGCAGCGCTGAGGATCGCCAGCGTCAGGCATATTTTTTTGGGAAGCGACCCGGAGTCCAGTCTACAGCCCGTCCGCGTAAGCCTTTGATCAAGCGTACAGAGTTGAAACTGCCGCTGGCCTCTGTTGGACTCCGGGGTCCAGTCCGGATCCAGATGGAGTCTACCGCAGGATCCAGCAGAGGGTCCGGAAGCCACATCATCTTCGAGGAGACCGCATGCCTGTCCAGTTCGCACCGGAAGCCATCGAGCACTAGCCGATCGAGCGGCTGAGGCCGTATGCCGGGAACGCCAAGACGCATGCGCCGGATCAGGTGGCTAAGATCGCAGGCAGCATGGCGGAGTTCGGCTGGACGGTGCCGGTGCTGGTGTCCGCCGAAGGCGAGGTGATCGCCGGGCATGGCCGCATCCTGGCTGCGGGGGAACTGGGCCTGCCAGAGGTGCCGGTGATCATCCTCGATCATCTGAGCGAAGCGCAGCGGCGGGCTTACCGCATTGCCGACAACAAGCTGACGGAACTGGGCGGGTGGGATGATGCCCTGCTCTCTCAGGAGCTTCACGCGCTGAATGGCGACGGCTTCGACTTGAGCCTCACCGGGCTCGACGAGGCGGAACTCGACCGGCTGATAGGCGAGCTTCGCGACGAGACCGAAGGCGCTGCGGGTGAGGATGAGATTCCTGAACCTCCGGTCGATCCGGTCACCCGCCCCGGCGACCTATGGGTGCTTGGAAGGCACCGTCTGCTGTGCGGCGATGCGACGGTCGCTGGGGATGTGGAACGGCTGCTCTCGGGTGCCGTGCCGCATCTCATGATCACCGATCCACCGTTCGGGGTGAACTATGATCCTTCCTGGCGGAAGGAAGCTGGCGTGTCGACCACCAGCCGCACCGGCAAGGTCGCCAACGATGACCGTGCGGACTGGCGCGAGGCATGGTCGCTGTTTCCCGGTGATGTGGCTTATGTCTGGCATGCCGGTGTTCATGCCTCGACGGTGGCCGACAGCCTGGTTGCTTCCGGCTTCGGCATCCGCTCCCAGATCATCTGGGCCAAGCCCCGCCTGGTGCTGAGCCGTGGCCATTATCACTGGCAGCATGAGCCGTGCTGGTACGCGGTCAGGGAGGGGGCGACCGGGCACTGGCAGGGAGCGCGCGACCAGACCACCATCTGGATGATCGGCAACGGCGACCAGGGTGAAGACGACGCCACGGTCCACGGGACGCAGAAGCCGGTCGAATGCATGAGGCGGCCGATGCTGAACAACAGCGCCAAGGGTTCGTCGGTCTATGAGCCCTTCTCCGGCAGCGGCACCACCATCATTGCCGCCGAGACCACCGGCCGTTCCTGCTTCGCGATGGAGCTCGATCCTCGCTACTGCGATGTCGCGGTAGAGAGATGGCAGAACTTCACGGGCGGCAAGGCGATTCTTGAGGGCACTGGTCTCGACGTCGCCGACGTTCATTGCGGCCGATCCGCGGCCTGACCTTCGTTTGGCCAGGCATAAGCAAGAGAGGCCACCATGCAGGGGATGAGCGAGCGCCAGTATGCCGCCCATGCCGGAGTCTCCCGCGGCGCCATACAGAAGGCCAGGATTGCCGGTCGGCTGGTGCTGTTTGAGGATGGCTCGATTAATCGAGCAGAGTCCGACGCGCGCCGGGCAGCTCTGACCGATCCTTCAAAGCAGAGGCGCTCCCTGCCCCGGACCAAACTGAAGGCCGTGCCCGAGGAGGCGCTGTCGGCCGTTGGCGAGACGTTGCGCGAACAGGGGCTTTCGGCGCCCGTCGTGGGAGGCTCGACCACTTTCCTGCAGGCAAAGACAGCCAACGAGGTGTTGAAGGCGCAGGAGCGCCGGCTGAAGCTTCAGAAGCTGAAGGGCGAGCTTGTTTCGCTCGATCGCGCCAAGACCCTGCTGTTCCGGCTGGCGCGGGAGGAACGCGACGCCTGGGTGAACTGGCCCGGACGCGTCGCGGCGATCCTTTCGGCCGAACTGGGCGTCGATGCCGCCGTCATGCACCAGCTTCTCGAGAGCCAGGTGAGAGCTCATCTGGGGGAACTGGCCGATGTCCGCACTGACTTCCGATGAGGTTCTGGAAGAAGGCCTGTTCCACTTCGAAGGCGTTGATGAACTGAAGTCCTCCTGGCGCGAGGGCCGGCGCCCAGACCCGTTCATGACGGTATCGGGATGGGCCGACCGGCACCGCATGCTGGCGGCAAGAGCTTCCGCCGAGCCCGGCCGCTACCGAACCAGCCGCACGCCATACATGCGCGAGATCATGGACGCCTTGTCGCCCGGCTCTCCGGTGCAGCGGGTCGTGTTCATGAAGGCCGCCCAGGTCGGCGCAACGGAGGCCGGCAACAACTGGATCGGCTTCATCATCCACGAGGCGCCGGGACCGATGCTGGCCGTGCAGCCGACAGTCGAGCTTGCCAAGCGCAACTCGCGTCATCGCATCGATCCGCTGATCGAGGAGAGCCCTGCCCTGCGCGACCGGGTGAAGCCGGCCCGCTCGCGCGATGCCGGCAACACGATGCTGTCGAAGGAGTTCAACGGTGGCATCCTGATCATGACCGGTGCGAACTCGGCAGTCGGTCTGCGCTCGACGCCGGCGCGCTATATCTTCCTCGACGAGGTCGATGCCTATCCCGCCTCCGCCGACGACGAGGGCGATCCTGTTACCCTTGCAGAAGCACGCTCGCTGACCTTCTCGCATCGCAGGAAGGTGTTTTTGGCCTCGACCCCAACCATTCGCGGACTATCGCGCATCGAGCGGGAGTATGAGGCGTCCGACCAGCGCCGCTACCATATCCCCTGCCCCGAATGCGGCGTCATGCAGTGGCTGAAGTTCGAGCGGCTGCGCTGGGACAAGGGCAAGCCCGAGACCGCCTGTTATCACTGCGAGGCGTGTGACGTCACGATCGGCGAGCACAGCAAGACTGCCATGCTGCAGGAAGGGGAATGGCGTGCGAGCGCAACTGCAGCCGATCCTGCCACGGCAGGCTTCCACCTTTCGGCTCTCTATTCACCGGCCGGCTGGCTCTCGTGGCAAGCGATCGCTCGCGCCTTCGAGGCGGCCCAAGGGTCGGACGAGTCGCTTAAAGCCTTTCGCAACACCGTTCTCGGCGAGACCTGGGTCGAGACCGGCGAGGCGCCGGATTGGCAGCGCCTGCATGACCGGCGCGAGCAATGGCAAGCAGGCAGCGTTCCTGCCGGTGGCCTGTTCCTCACCGCCGGCGCCGACATCCAGAAGGACCGCATTGAGGTCGACGTCTGGGCATGGGGCCGCGGTCTGGAAAGCTGGCTGGTCGAACATGTCGTGCTGGACGGAGGCCCCGGAGACGAAGCCTGCTGGAAGGCGCTCGACGAGGTGCTCGGCCGCAGCTGGCAAAGCGCGTCCGGCAAGACGATGCGGATCTTGCGGCTAGCGATCGACACCGGCTACGAGGCGCCGGCCGTCTATGCCTGGGCGCGCAGAGCGGGCTCGGCCCATGTCGCTCCGGTCAAGGGCGTCGAAAACTTCAATCGGGCAAGCCCCGTCACTGGCCCCACCTTTGTTGATGCGACCTCGCACGGCAAGCGCCTGCGGCGCGGTGCAAAGCTGTGGACCGTCGCTGGCTCCACCTTCAAGGCCGAGACCTATCGCTTCCTTCGCCTGCCCCGGCCCACAGACGAGGAGCTGGAGGCTGGGGCCAGACACGCGCCAGGAACTGTCCATCTCCCCTCCTGGGTGGACAGCGAGTGGTGCAAGCAGTTCGTCGCTGAGCAGCTGGTCACGGTGCGCACCAGGCGCGGCTTCTCACGCCTGGAATGGCAGAAGCTTCGCGAACGCAACGAAGCTCTCGACTGCCGTGTCTATGCCCGCGCCGCAGCCTGGATCATCGGTGCCGACCGTTGGCCGGAATCGACCTGGCGCGACCTCGAGGCGCAGTACGGGAGGAATGTTGCTGCCCTGGAGCCGACGACGCCAGCCGCACCCACGCCGCCGTCATTGAACTTAGGCTCGAACGCTCAAACAACGAGTTCGCAAAGCCGGCACCTCACGCGCAGGACAAGGCGGGTTCGCCTGAGCCGCTGGATGGAGTGACATCAACGAGGTATCTCGCCTTACCAGTCTGGCTTGGCAATCGCCTTGAACAATCGCGGCGTGCGCATAGCGCGAAATGCGCGGTGGCAGGTTAACGTCCGTAACGTTCTCGCGCGCCAATCTACTACGATTGGACCATAAGAAGCCTGGCACGCAATAAACAGGCGCGGGGCGTCGCACATTTCAGCTATACCATCTGGCTCAGCCAGACCCCCAAGAGTTGCGGAGGATGGCAAGGTGCTCAAACAATGAAAAGGCGTGCGCATCTGTTTTCAGATCCGGTCGGCTGAATATTTTCACAAGCATTGTGATTAGCGAGTGGCCGCTAGGGGCTAGAAAGCGTATTGGGTGTGCTCGGCAAGAGGGGGAAATTCGTGAAGGTCGTATTTGCACTTTGTAGTACTGCGTTCATCGCTTCCGGGTGCGCAGGGACCAGCGTTGTTCAGACGTCAGGTAATACCGCCATCGTGACCGCCCGTGCAGCGCCTGTTTGTGGTGGTGTAGGCGCCGAGAAAGTCGCCGTCAGAGAAGCCGCCATTGAGACGATCAAATCCGGGTTCGACAAATACATCATCTACGATGCTGCAGCTCAAAACACGGTCACTACTACGCAGATGCCGGGGACGTCCACGACAATGGGCACTATCAACGGCGGAATGCTGAATGCGACAACCACCTATCATCCCGGGCCAACGATCTATTCGGGTCACCATTCCCAAGCTTTCGCCATAAAGATGTTCAAGGCTAGTGACCTGGCTGGCGCCAATGGTGTCGATGCTAGGACCACGCTCGGTCCAGAGTGGCCGAAATTGATCAAGCAAGGCTCATTGACGACCTGCACGTGACATCGACCCGAACCTTCACAAATCCGCGATTGTCGATTTCGACAGTGCCAGGAGCGGGCTCAAGGCATGTCGTCGGAAGAGCCTGGCTGGGATTGTCATTGTATTAGCGCTAGCGCATATTGGCCCTGCAAGCGGCCTGCTGCTACGCCCCGTCTGTATCGGCGGCGAAAGCGTTAGGCAGCGGCTGATCGAAGCCACCGGCGGCAAGATCGAACTGTTCTCGGAATTTCTCGATCTGTCGCGTTTTCGGGATGCGGCGCATCTTGGTCGCCTCGCCCGTTATCTCAGTGAGAAATACGCGACGGCAAAATAGTCTGATCCGCGATCACGGGGGGATGGACTGATGGTCCAGCAGCTTTCCTCACTCTATTGGCTCTACAGGGGATTTTCCTACCTTATTGCCATTGTCGTCCTTGGCTTGGTGTATTGGCAATCGCCGATGCCGGCTGACGGGGCCGAATGGGCTGACGACTCGCAGCGGTCGAGGCGGGTCTGGTATCTATTCCCGGCGGTGCCAATCGGGTTGGCGCTAGCCCACTTCGCCCTCTACCTCGCCTCGCCCAACTTCGCCGACTACGGCGAACCCGTCATGCCGCTGCTCGGTGGCAATCTGCTGAATGGGGGGACTGTCTACTCCGACTGGCGTGGCGGTCATGCCATCGTCGGCAGCAACTATGGTCCCTACGTGTTCATCGTCCAGGCAGTTGCCATGGCCTGGCACCCCAGCATCCTGATGTCGAAGCTCGTCGGCATTCTCTTCGCGCTGGCTGCCTTGTGTCTGCTTTATCTGACTGTTCGTCGTCATGTGTCGGCCTCGTATGCGTTGACGACGTGCGCATTGATGGTCGTCCTCCTCGCATTCCAGCTCCACTACTGGTTCTGGAACCGGCCCGACGCGATGCTTATCGCGCTCGTTGCGCTCGGCCTCCTGCTGTACGATCGCATCAGGCCGGAGACCTGCCTCATGTGGCTTGGGCTTCTCGCCGGCTTGGCGGTGAACCTGAAATTGTTCGGAGCGATCTATCTCATCCCGATCGCGCTCGCCGCGTTGGTGGCGTCGACATGGTCGATGCGCCTCGCCGCTGCAGTCGCGGCTGGCGGCGCATTGATGTTGGTGGCAATCGGCCTTCCGTTCTTGATCCCGTCTGTCGACTTCCAGAATTACCTTCGGAATATCCTCATGATGCCGATGCAAGGCGTGGATGCCCTCGCAATATTTCAATCCTGTCTCTACGGATGTTTGTTGCTTGCCCCGCCGGCAGCGCTTCTTTTCCGCACCCAGAGTTCGTTTCAAGGCCGTGTGATGGCCATCTCCCTGGTGGTATCGATGGCTCTGGTGGCCTTGTTGTCTAGCAAGCCGGGCGGCGGACCACCGTACATGATGCCGTTTGCCCCGCTGTCTCTCTACCTGACTGCTCGTCTTTGGGGGGGCACTGCCCGGCAGAAGCGTATGCACGCCACGCACCTTCAGTGGGCGATCTTGAGTGTCCTCTTGGTTTGTGTGCTGCCGATTTGGGCATACAGCTGGCTGCAAATGGGCAAGCGGGTCCTTGCGGCGCCCGAAGAGCGAGCGAAGCTCGCCGAATTGCGCGGGTTCTTTCTAACGTTTCCGGGTGCCGAAATGGGCCATGGGCTTGGCCCGGGCGACTCTCGTGACGAGTATTATCGGGTCCAGAAGGCATTCCTGGGGCAGGTCGCTCGCTTCGACTATGTCAACTATGCCGACCAGCGTGGTGCCGGACTGACGGTCGCGGTCATTTATCCGCTATTCGAGAATTGCGGCGTGCCGCGCTGGATCCTGGCGCGGAGCGGTGGCGAGTTCGATGGATCTGGCTACGGCCAACCACTTTTTGACGATACGGTCCGGAGCCTCTTCCAACGGAACTACAAACTGTCCCATCAGGGCCAGTATTATGACGTATGGAGCTGCAACGTGCAGCAAAGAGACCGGGCGGAGTGTGCTTCGGGATTGTGCGGGTGAGCCGCGTCTGTCCGCTCGCGGAAAAACAAGGCGAAACGGCCGAGTCGCGTGTTTTGCCGTCCGACCCGACCCATGTTGCAGCGCCCTCCGACGCCAAGGTCGAGGTGATGCAGGACGACACCGGCTCGTTCCTGCACATCCGCTCGAGCGCCTGCGGTTCGTCGCCTTCGATGTCGGCCAGGGGCTTGGAAAAGCTCGCCGGCAAGCATGCCGTGCTCGCATCGTCGCCCGCTCGGAAGAGGGCAAGGAAACGCAGTTCTCGGTCAATTTCGGCGAGACTCGGCGATTGCGGGCGAAAGCGCTGCGCCGTCGGCCCATGAGCGCAACGAATATCTGTTCGACGTGCAGTTCCCCGACAAGCACCCGGTGCACCATCGCCGTCAATTCCGACTTCGACAACCAGGGCATCGGGATGGGGCCCTGTCTTTTGTTCGAGCATGATCTTTTCCGAAAACCGGATTCCACTTTTCGGGATTATGCTCTAGCTGTCGAAGCGCTTTTGGGCGGACCGACTATCTCGAGTAGTGTCGGAAGTGATAGAGGCCTGGGCCGTGCACGTCAGATCGGGGCTGGTCCCAGCGGCATTTAGATGAGCTTGGTGCCGACCGCCTACTTCGTCCTCCACGTAAAGATCGAGCTCAGAGCATAGTTCCACACAGCCCCGACGAGGATGCCGGCCATGCCGGCGAGCCACCAACTGTTATCCCTGGTGAAAATGACCTGGGCGATGCCAACGTTTGCGACCGCCCCCACTGAACAGACCAGATAGAAGCTGAGGAGGCCGAGCAGGAGGGGGCTAATGCCCTTCAACTGCTTGTCTCGATAGGTAAGAGTATTGTTGACGAAGAAATTGAACGTCATCGCGATGATCGTGGCGATTGACTGAGCCCACAGGAACGTCGTGCCGCCGGTCAACATCAGCGTCGAGAGCGTCGCCATGTGCACCACGACGCCGAGCCCCCCGATGGCGGCAAACATCACAAATCTCACGGGAACCCAGCGTCCGACGAGCTTGTCGAGCAGAAGGTTGACGTATTCGAGGACGACCAGCGCGTCGAGTTTGCTTTCGCCGTGCTGCCGTTCGCGAAACATATAGGGTAGCTCTGTCGTCCGCGGTGGCGTTGGGGACGAGGCGACGATATCTAGAAGAATCTTGTACCCTTGGTTCGATAGATTGCGAACGGCGCGGTCGAACGCATCTCGCCGTATCATGAAGAAGCCGCTCATCGGGTCGGTCAGCGGGATCTTGAGGATCACCTGCGACAGGGTCGTGGCGATGCGGCTGACGGCTTGCCGCGATTCTGCCCATTCGCCCATGTCACCCTCACGCAAGTAGCGCGAGCCTACCACGAGGTCACACCTCTCGGCCTCGAGGGCCTCCAGCATCGGTCCCAACAAGCGCTCGTCATGCTGAAGGTCGGCGTCGATGACGGCCACATATGGCGCCGACGTGCTCAAAATACCTTCCACAACGGCCGATGACAGACCACGGCGTCCGAGCCGCTGAACCACCCGGACACGCGAATCCGTTCGGCAGATGCGCCTTACCAAGTCTGCGGTTCCATCAGTTGAATCGTCGTCGACGAAGACGGCTTCCCACTCGATGTCGGGCAATGCCGTCTCTATCAGATCAAGGAGTTGCTCCACGTTGTCCCGTTCGTTGAATGTCGGGATGATGATCGACACGTCCGCCACCACGGGCGCTGTGGCGTTTCTTTCTGAAAGCGGGACATGGAGCATGGCGCGCACCCCTCGCAAATGAGAACGATAGGGTTTGCGGCATTCGAAAAACAAGTAAGGCATTTGAAGAGGCTCAGCCGTGTGGCTTAGCCGACGTGGCGGAGTATTCCCTCAAAAGGCGTGACCTCTATATCGGGCAGTCGCGGCCTCCACAACCATCGCTGGAGCTAGGGGGGGCATGGCGCTGTGCAAGGCACCGGCCACATATCAAACGCCGTTGTCAGGCCGTTTGTCGGGGCGACAGCCATTGCTAACTGATCGCACGTCGTCTCGGTCGCTATTTGCCTGTCCTCATATGGTCTGGTCTAGGTTGGCCCCGTGTGATGAAATAGTCTTAGGTTTCCGAGTATGCGGCCGCGAATTGATCGCTCGCCAAGGCGGGCGATGCGCCATGGCGAGATGTGGGTTAGAGAGGGTTGGAGTCCCAGGCGATGATGATCACCCCTTCCAAAATGCTTCGCTCCCTCGTCGGCGCATGGGTGGCACTGGCTGTGGTGTCCATATCACCTCGCCATTCATTTGCAGCGCCCAAAACCGCCGTTGCGACGAACGACTTTCTCAATAGCATCGGCGTCGTTACCACATTCCCCGATCGAGGCCAGCCTTTGGCTAGGACTGTCGAAATGGTTCGCTATTGCGGCTTTCGATGGGTAAGGGCGGGAATAGAAGGTCTGAGCGACAAGGGCCCCACAACCATCCAAACCTTTCTAGATCTACATCGCGAAACCGGCGTGCGCCTGAGTTGGGGATTGGTCAGTGGTGGGACTGATGTGAAGAGGTTGGTCGAAACAGGTAAGGTGCTTGCTGAAGCTGGCGCGCTACTCGCGTTCGAGGGCGACAACGAGCCGAACAACTGGGGTGTCACCTATCTGGGCGAGAAAGGCGGCGGTGGGGAGCCTTCATGGATGGCGGTCGCAAAGCTTCAGCGCGATCTTTACCAGGCTGTCAAAAGTGATCCGGTGCTTGCGACGTATCCTGTCTGGTCGATCTCCGAACCCGGCGCGCAGCGAGACAACGTTGGCCTTCAGTTCCTTACGATCCCACCCGGCGCCCGAACCAAGATGCCGGACGGCACAACGTATGCCGACTACGCCAATGTGCACAACTACATCTATCACTCACATTCGCCGTATCCAGCGGACAACAAGACGTGGCACGCTGCTGATCCAACCGCGGCATCCAAAGTGGACGGGCTTTTCGGCAACTTCGGCGTCACGTGGGCGAGAGGGTTTCGGGGTTACACCCAGGAGCAACTCAATACGCTGCCGCGTGTCACGACCGAGACCGGGACCACGATCGGAGGTCCGGTCACGGAGCAAATGCACGGCTTGAATTTGATGAGCTTGTACCTCGCGCAGTATAAGCGCGGCTACGCCTATACATCGGTCTATCTGTTGCGGGACCGTACCGACGAAGACGGCAACCAATCTTTCGGCTTCTATAAGGCTGATTATTCACGCCGCTTGGCCGCGATCTACCTTCACAACCTTACGACGATTTTGGCGGACAAAGGTACCCTCGCCAAACCCGGCCAACTCGACTTCACGATCGCAGGCCAACCCGAGACCGTTCACGATCTACTTCTCCAGCACAGCGACGGCACGTTCCAACTTATTGTGTGGGGCGAACGGTTGAGCGGTCAAGATCGTGTGACGGTCCATTTTGGCGAGACGCGCGCGTTGGTAAGAACCTACGATCCAACAATTGGCGTTGAGCCTGTCGGAACACTGAGCAACGTGCGTTCGGTCGAAATTACGCTCAGTGACCATCCGATTATCATCGCACTTTCACCCCGCATGCAATGATGGAGCCGTCTGCCTGAGGATTGTGTCAGCGGCGGTAGCAGAATTCTGTTTCTGGAAGTTCTCCCCGATCTCCTTCGCAATGGCCAAAGCCTTCGCCCTGTCCTTAGTGGTCACCACCGTGCGCCAATGCGGCCTGTCGAACACGCTTACTATGCAGGTTCTTACAGGCTTGTCGCGTAGGCGTTCGGCCTTGTGATGCCGCGCCGGCGCGTGTTTTGATTTAGCGCAAGGACGGTGGGGGTCAGCCGGGAGCAGGGATAGTGGCTGGGATGTTGGAGCGCTCCTGCTGCCGTCCTGAGGAGATTGTCATGAAATCCATATCGAGGAGAGCAGTGCTCGGGCTTGCTGCCGCAATGCTCATGGCCGGCAGTGCCGGCGCCGTCAAGGCTGCTGCGATTGTCCAGGTCTCCCTGTGGGACAAGGGCGCGAGTACGGAGATGCCGATGGGTCTCGTTTATGCGGCGCCGGGCATTGATCTCGCCAAGGCGACCATGGGGATCAAGGCTTCCCCGGGTGCGGTGAAGGCCGGCGAGGTTACCTTCGAAGTGATCAATGACTCCAAGGACACGATCCACGAAATGATCGTGATGTACCTTGCCGCGCCCGGCAAGCTGCTTCCTTACCTTGAGGCCGAGAACCGGGTCGACGAAGACAAGTCCGGAGATAAGGGCGAGGTGTCGGAACTCGATCCCGGCAAATCAGGCACATTGACCGTCGATCTGAAGGCTGGAAAATACCTGCTTATCTGCAACGTGCCGGGTCACTATGGAGCTGGCATGTGGACCGAATTCACAGTCGAACCATAAGAATGAGCGCCTCTTCACCTGAGTCGTGATCTCCTCGATCTGCGCCTTGACGCCGATCTCCTTGGCCATAGCCCGTGCCTTGGAGGAGCGTATATGTCAGCGCACTGGGGCGATGGGCAGCTATTGGCGTCCACCCCGTCTATATTCGCCGGGATCCATAAAGTTCCCTGCCCACAAGTTACGTTTGGCAATGCGGGCTTCGCGTTCTTCGGCAAGGTATCGAGGCGCTTGTTTGTCGACCACCGCCAATCCGTGTTTCACCAGGTCGCGTCCCAGATCGATGCCTCCCACGAAGCAGACGCCGACTTCGTTGTCATAGCGGTCCTTGCCTTCGATGGTGCAGGATACATCCCCGGAGGCAATGAGATGGCGAATGTGGTCACGCGCATACCTGCCGCAGGGCCAGATCTTGTCAGCGGCATCAAAACACGCCTGCGAAAGTTCGGGGGCATCGATACCAAGCAACTGAACTCGTTTCTTGTCATGCCACAGCGTGTCGCCGTCATGAGCAAACCAATGCTCTGCTGCGGACACGGTGCCACACGTGAGCAAGAAGGCGAGAGCGAGGGTCAACCTACACATCGGTCATCCGCTTCCCCTGCTGAGAGCCCGCGCCACTTGCGGTAGGCGCGGGCCGATCGGTAGCCGGTGAAAGATCCCGATCTTAAGGCAGTGATGGGGTGAGCATCACTTGCCGCAAGCAAAAATAGTTAGAGATTGCTAATGTTCCGTCAAGCCGGTTTGGTTCGATCAAGGGCCGGACTCTAATCGCAGCTGGATGACAGTTCAGGGGCAGGTCACCTGCCGAATTGCCCTTTCTAGCGCCGTTCTGCGCTATGGAACGGCAACGCGGGAAATTCCGCGCTGAACGTTCGTCCTCCGCTTTAGCCGTAAACATCCACACCGGCTTTGCGAAACCCCTCGAGCCACAGTTCACGGTCTTCGGCCAGCGCGCACATGCCTGCACAATTGCGGGCGAATGCCGGAATATCGAAACCTGTCGGTGCCTCGCCTAGAATTGCTTTTGCCTCATCGATCCTCCCCAGTTGGGAAAGGCACATCAACTGAAGCAATCTTACATAGAAAGGTGCGCCGTTAACTGTTTTGTAGGTCTTAAGGGCTCCTTCAAAGTCACGCATTAGATACTGTACGTCTGCCAAGAGAACCGTCCATCCCGGCGGTGCGCGTGGCTCAGCTTGATGTACACGTTCAATTATTTCCCGTGCGCGATTGCGTTCGCCTGCGAAGGCGAGAACTAGTGCGCGTGTGACGGCCGTGGAGATGTCACGCGGATTGATTAAACTTGCACTATCAGAGTATCGTCTTGCATTGTCTCCATCACCGAGCATTAGGTACGCAGCTGCTACCTGTTCAAGCACATAGGCGTCTGTCTTGTCGGCAGCGATAGCTCTTTCAGCGTATCCGCGAGATAGTTCGGCGTTTTTCATATGAGTGTCACGTGCGGATCCGCTGAATCGTCTATAGCCATAGAGGTCACTCAACAGGGCCAACGCTCTCGCATATTGAGGATCAATTTTGATCGCCTGATTCAGGCAGCTTATAGCATCCTCCTCATCGCCATTTCTCGAAGCCTGCCTGCCGCGCAACCACAAACTATAAGCCGTGGTGCTTGTCGTCGGATTTCGCTGACGAGCTTTGCTTGCTGCTTCATCCAGATTGAAAAAAAGCCGACCAAGAATAGCATCAACGATCTCGTCCTGAACTTGAAATATGTCGTCAATTTTCCGATCGAATTTTTCTGCGAACGCATGAGTCCCGGTTTGAACGTCAATGAGTTGAACTGTAGCACGGACCCTGTTGCCGGCCTGCCGAATGCTTCCCTCGATCACAAAATCAGCCCGAAGCTTGCGGCCTATCTCCGCCACGTTTACGGACCGATCCTTAAACAGAGCTGTCGTGTTACGTGCAATCACCGACAGATGTTGATAGTGGGAAAGCTCCGTGATTATGTCCTCGGTTATTCCATCCGAGAAATAGTCTTGTGCTGGGTCGCCAGACATATTTGCGAACGGCAATACCGCCACCGTCGTACGCTCGTTGCCCCTTAAAAATTGGGCTTCTTGGACTCCTTCTGCGTCGCTGGGCCTGATGCGATAGGCGCGAATAGTCCGAGATATATTCTTGAGGGAGCTTTCTCCAATATCCTCGATTGAAATCTCGAGCTTTCCTTGAATCGCGTCGTACATTTGGCCCGAAATGCAAATACCTCCCGGCTCGGACAGGGTTTCAAGCCGAGCGGCGATGTTAACACCGTCACCGTAGACATCCGACTCGTCCTCTATGATGTCGCCTAGGTTAATGCCTATCCGCAATCTGATCCGGTTAGCGTCTGCTAGCGTTTCATTTGCCTTGGCCATGCGGAGCTGAAGGTCAAGTGCACAACTCACCGCATTTACTGCGCTAGCAAATTCGGCCAGGATTCCGTCGCCCATGAACTTGACAATTCGACCTGCGTGCTCTCGAACGGCCGGCACCACGATCTCCCTTCGCCGTTCCTTGATCACATCAAAAGTGCCGAGCTCATCCGCCTCCATGAGGCGGGAGTAACCAACCACGTCGGCCACTAGGATGGCAGCCAAACGGCGCTGCGCAGCAGTCCCAACCACGCCGACCAACCTCTTCGTTCCCATCACCCCTAACCAGTCTACAACACGGCGCAAATGTCTGCCAGAAACTTGCCTCAAGACGGTCGAGCAGGTTTTTGGCGCGCGTGGTTCGCCCTGGACGCCGGAGACAGCGACCCTGGCGTGCGATCAGCTAACAATTGCCGTTGTCGCCCCGACAAACGCCCGACAGCGGCGTTTTATCCGTGGCCGGTGTTTGCGAGCCACCATGCTCCCCACGCCGCGACATGGCCCTGCCTCGTACTTGCTGGCAGCAGCACGTTCCTCAGCTTCATGAAGATCTTCGCCCGCCATTGCAGCGGTTCCGCGCCATAACTTTGCGGCGGTGCTGGAACGATCGAGTCCACTGTTGCCGGGTCCGGTCGCCACGGCGCCGCCCTCCCTGGGCCTGCCCTCGTCCGGGGGAAGTGCCGGCAGACTAATAGCTAAGGGGGGACCTCCTTCAGCCGGCGCGCAATGGCGAAGAGGTTTTAAGCCGCGCCACGCATCAAAGTAGCACCGACCCATGTTGGGCTTCCAACCCATCAATTGGATGACGCGGGCTCATCTATATTAGCTAACGCTTAACGAAGCCGCTGGCCGTGAGCGATGATCGGGTGTAGTCTTTTCGATCCGTATCGGCGGAGGGACAGCCGCATGCGTGGTCTGATCGGCAGCTTGCTCATTTGTCTGGGGGCGCTCTCAACCACCCAGGCCGGTCCGCTTCATGATGCGGCCAAGAGCGGCGATCTAAATGCAATTGCGTCGGCGCTTGATGCCGGCGCCAATATTGAGGAGCAGGAGAAGGGCGCCACGCCGCTCTTCCTGGCTGTGCGCAGCGGCCACGCGGAGGCCGCGGAACTACTGATCAAGCGCGGCGCCGATGTCAACAAGGAGTCGGCGCTCGGCATGCCGATGACGGTTGCCGTGCTGAAGGACGCCGCCGACATGATCCGGCTGCTGCTGGCGCATGGCGCAGACGCCAATGGCACGACGCGGGGCGAGCCGATGCTGACCCTCGCCGTCGCCAACGGCTGTCTCGACTGCGTCAAGGTGCTGGTCGAGGCCGGCGCCGACGTCAATGCCATCTGGATCCAAGGTGACCCCGCCCAGCGGCCGAGCATCATCACGCCCTACCACCTTGCCAGGCACGACGACCATGCCGACATCGCCGCCTACCTCAAGGCCCATGGCGTCGTCATCCTGAAACCGGAGCCCATTTCCGCCAAGCTGGCGGCCGGCGACCCTGCAAAGGGCGCGACGTTCTTTGCCTCCACCTGCGCCCCCTGCCATGTCGTACGGCCAAAGGACAATTCTACCGTAGGGCCGAACCTGTGGGACGTCGTCGGACGCGACAAGGCCTCAACGAAGTTCGACCGCTACTCCAAGACCCTGCTGGCCTGGGATGGGTCTTGGACCTACGAGGATCTCAACACCTTCCTCGCTGGTCCGACGCTGACCACGCCCGGCGTCAACATGGAATTCCGCGGCGTGCCCGATGAAGCCGACCGGCTGAACGTGATCGCCTATCTGCGAACGCTCGCTGGCTCGCCGGTTCCGCTGCCGTAATCTGCCTGGCCGGCGCCCGGTTTGTACGGGATTGAAGTCCAGGAAGGCGCTAGTTGTCGGACTTCACCATCGAGTTATCGGCATATTAGCTACTGCTCAACCAAGACTTAGGTCCAATTGCGCGCTGCTGCTAAGCCGTAGGATATTGTGGTTCTGGCGCTGCCGCTTACCTATCGCCTATGAACAAAACGAAACTCGCGCTCTGGGTTGCGCTGGTGGTCCTGGCCGTGTTGCTCATGGTCGGCATTTATCTGTTCATTCAAGCGGACGCGCCCGATTGGTCATCGCGCATTTGATAGCCTATTCGGGGTCGTCTTTTCGCCAGACGCTTCAATGGAAAGGCGCTGCTCTCGCAGCCGCCGTCTTGGACTCTCTCGTGCCTATTGGCGGTACTAAGACTGAGGTCCCACAAGCTACCCAGCCGTAGGAGGCCGCACCGGTCCGGTAGTGTTCCACGGGATAAACTCGACTTCCTTCCCGGTCACTTCCCGCACCGCCTTCAACAGCACCTCATGTAGGATCCGCGTTGAGCGGTAGTGATCGCAGCTAGGCGATATCAGTGGCTTGACGATGCTGATGTGAAGCGCCTCCGCCGCCGTCAGGAAGCGATCAATTTGAGCCTGTGAAACCTGCTTGGAAGGTTTGGATCTGGCCATAGTAGCGAACTCCTTTGAAGGGGTCGCCGCAACGGAGAGGAATATAATCCTCGCCTTCTGGCCGGCAAGGGCTTTTGCTCATTCTTCCCTGAAATCTTGCAGCGAGGCGTGCCGCAGATCTTCCTCGCCGCGCAAGTGCTTTACGCGCCCGATGATCCTCGGCTTGACCCATTGTGTCGCCGGCCGCTTCATGCCCTTCGGTGGCGGCCCGGCGTGTTCCTGGACGCGTTTCCACAACCGGTCTCGGATGGCGCTGCGAGCGTTGATGAAGCCGAACCGACATATCTCCCGGTCGCACGATCCGCCATCAGCGCAAACGCCGGTTTGCGGTCGCAGATCGGACTGTCGCTTTTGGTGCCAAGTCTTCCGCGAACTCCGGGGTAAACTGAGCACCTGAAACGCAAAAGCCCGCCACCTTGGGTAAAAGGTGACGGGCTCCGAAGACGCCAGCAGAGGGACATTAGCTGGCAGAGAGGCAACTTTCTGCGGAAACATTAGTTGCAACTAAAATACATAAAGATCCCGCCACCGGGAAACGATGGCGGGAAGTGGGGTGGCGCTCGGGGAGTGACCGCCGAGCAGGATCAAAACTTCGCTCTCTGCAACAGGTTCCTAGCACACGAAAAAGCCCGCCACCTTTCGGCATTGGGCAAGGTATGGAGTGCTGGGATCAACCAGCATAGGGTCAACGAGCGGCGGAGGGGTTGGTTGCGGCGAACGATTTTCGCACCGCTATCTCTACCAGCGCACCAAATCACGCGGCATCGCTCCTCCTATTGCCCGGATCGACCGGGCGTTCTTTTGCTCACAGCCGCAAGCTTTTACCTAGCTGAGGGCCTCCGATTAGGCCGCCGATTGGACCAAGGTCGCCACGGCAGTGCGACGAGGCTTCCTGCGGTTGAAGTAGTCCATAAAATCGAGGGCAGAAACTGGTTTCGAAAAGAGCCAGCCCTGTCCGAAGCCAACCTGGTGCTCGACCAGATAGTCGAGTTGTTCCTTGGTCTCTATACCTTCGGCCACAATCAGCAGGTTGAGCGCTTTCGCCATTTCGATAATGTGTAGCGTTACCGCGCTCGTAGCCGTGTCTTTGCCGATCGTATCAACGAACGATTTGTCGATCTTCAGGGCGTCGAGGGGAAGCTTGGCAAGGTACTGCAGGCTTGAATAGCCCGTGCCGAAATCGTCGATCGCCACTGCGTGACCAAGCGCTCTGGCGCGGGTGATCGTATGAACTGTAGGCTTCAAATCGAGACATCCCCTCTCGGTTGCCTCGAGCCAAATCTGGGACGGTTCGATTCCTGTCCCGACCAGTGCGGACTGCAGCACATCAAGAACGCGCCCCGTCTTCATATCCACAGCGGCAAAGTTGATCGCGATATGGAGGTCACGGTTTTCTGTCAGTGCGGCGCCAAGATCGGCGATGACATTGGCGATGACCTGATCGGTGATCGGCAGAATCAGGCCTGTCTCTTCGGCGAGCGGAATGAAGAGATCTGGCCGCACCATTGAGCCGTCGGGACGGCGCCACCGGACCAATGCTTCGGCACCGGTGCAGGCGCCAGTCTTGAGTTCCAGAATTGGCTGGTATTGGACTACAAATTCCCTATTCGCGACTGCGAGTGCGAGTTCACCTTCGGGGGACAAGCGCTTGCGTGAGAAATAGACGACAATCCCCACTATGATCGCCGCCATACCTGCGCCGATAGGCAACATAAACAGGAGTTCGCGCCAAAGATGCCGCCGCGTCTGGGCGCGGGGTAGCGCGGCCGCAGCTTGCCATTCGCCGTGCTTTGCGCGGGCTATGATGAAGTCATCGTCAAATGAAGATTGGCGCGCCTGATCGAAAAGGTTCCTGCCCGCGTCATCATCGGCGACAACAAGGTTTCCGCTCTCATGAGCCACCGCCAGCTTCACCTGTGGGTCGCCGATGACATCGAACATACGCATCGGGTCGACCAGCACGTTGTAGCTGCCGAGTTGGATAGCCATCATCCGTTTGCCACGGGTGACACGTGGACTCATGTCTGTCGTGACCTCGATATCACCTTTCGTCCTGAAGGTTCCAGGCTCCAGGGCGACGTCGACTGTTGTCGGCCCCCAGGACGTGCACCGAAGTTTGCCCGCTTCGAAATATCCGATCTCGTCCACGGCTCGTGCGTTCATGGTAAGGCGGCGCATCTCGGCGATATGGTCGGAGGAGCACGGGACGTAGCCGGAGGCGCTTATCGTATGAAGCACCTCGGTCGCCTGATTGAACATGAAAACTGTTCTATCGATCGCCTGATCGGCGAGTTGGCTCAGCCGCTCCGTGTCATCTGCCACGGCTGCTTGCCACGAGAGGTAGACCGCGCCGGCTATCGGGACCGCGGTACCGAGTAATCCAAGTCCCACGGCGACAAAAATGACGCTTCTTGGGTGCATCGATACCGACCTCCGCCGTAAGTCTGCACCAACAAGCTTAAGAATACAGAAAACAAATAGCTAAATTCAGCGATCCAGCCCCTTTGCGAATGTTCCGTCAACCCGGTGGCTTCCTCTCGAACGTCGGTTTCCAGTCACGGTTCCGCTCCCGTAGTTGGCCTTCGTAGTCGGGAATGACCGTGAAAAACACCGGGCGCCGATCGCGGCCGGCAGCCTTGCATCTGGCGCAGGCGAACAGCCCGACCAGATCTTGGTGCATCGCGCCGTGATCGGGGCCGAGCCTATCGATCAGCGCCTGGATGTCGAGCTTGGTCGACTTGGCGCACATCGGATGCCCGCAATTGACGTAGACGCTTTCGCGGGCTGCGAGGGTATCGGCGAGTGTCTTTTGAGGCATGGCGATCTCCGTTGAAGGGGTCGCCGCAACGAGGACTATATTCCTCGCACCGATCGTTGATGGCAAGAGGCTGGAACCAAATCCCACATCCCGGCTTGCTCTATGCGTCAGACCCCCAGCAGCGATCGAAACAACCGATTGACGGAGGTTCCTATGGCAAACAGAAGCGAAACCAGGCGGGTGCAGCTAGACCGTCTCGCCTCATCGATACCGAAGCATGAGTTCGAGTTTCTGATGAAGATTGGCAAAATGACACGGCCGGAAGCGTTGGCGCTGATCGAAAGGCACAATGGCGACCGAACAGAGATTTATGCCGATCTGGCGCGCAAAAATGCAGAGCGGTGAATCTACCCTACAGCCGCACGAACCTATCAAGCCCCAGACGTCGCAGCTGGACTTCCGCGAAGACCAGAGCGAAGGATTCCAAATCGAATGATCGGGTTAGTTCTTCGTCGTCCTCGACCGCGCGGACATGGCGGCATGATGGTCGGCGCAAGCTACGATCCGCGCGAATGATGTGGCATAATTGGCTGTCGCCCGACTTTGGGGACATTGCATTCGATCCGTGTGGCACAAGATGTATCATCATATCCTGATCCCCACCGATGGCTCGGAAAGATCCGAGAATGCCGTTGCGCACGGCGTTGGCCTCGCCGCGGCCCTGAACGCACAAGTAACTATTCTTACGGTGGAAGCGCCGTTGCATTCGATCGCATCCGACCCCACGCCGGTCGTCGAGATCCCTGGGGCGGCCGAATTCGTTCATAAGCTTTTGCATGGAACGCCGGAGGAGTATCTCGCTTCCGCCGCAGCCGTCGCGGCAGCCAGTCAGGTGTCCTTCGAGACTGTCCACATCAAGCATGAGCATTGCTTCGCAGCTATCATCGAAACGGCTGAAGCCAGGGGCTGCGATCTCATCGTCATGTCATCACATAGGCGAAGTGGGATATCGGCGGTGCTGCTCGGAAGCGTAACGCTCAAGGTGCTGACACACAGCAACATCCCTGTGCTTGTTCACCGTTCGTAGAGTTGGTCGCGTGTTGCCGTTTGCCAACTCCCAATGCGCTCCTGCCGCATGCCTTCGCGGGCGGGTTGAAATAACGGGATATATCCTCCGGATAGCGTCCGTCGATTGATGAGGCCATGGTTAAGCGGCCGAAATTCCGTGACAAATCACGTAGTTACCCTTGTGCGAAAAGTAGGCGCCGAAGTCTTCGCGGTTAACGATCCGTTAAAATCCCTTTGACTCCGTATATTAGCAGGAACAGATTTAATGCCGGGACTGGGGAATGAGCACCTACAGGGGCACCTCTGTCCAGGGTAAGGGTGTAACAGGGGTAATCACATGAAGAAGTTCATCATGCAGTTTCGCGACGACGAATCCGGCGCCGCGATGGTCGAATACTCCATTCTCGTCGGCATCATCGCCGCCGTTTCGCTGCTCGCAATCCTGGCGATCGGCGGCTGGGTTGGTGATCAGTTCACCGGTCTCTGCCACAACCTTAACACCAAGGGTGTCACGGCTGGTGGCGGCACCGGCGGCGATTGCACTCCGTAACAGCGCGCCCTGAACCCGGCGCGCTTGCGATAGATGGGTTGGGGACTTACTCTTTGGAGGTTTTGCCCCCTCCAGGAAGGGTCGACGTTCGTAGCGCCGGCCCTTTTTTCATACGAACGATTCGATCTTCGCGAGGCCATAACTGACGCTGCCAGTGCCAGCCGAATAGCCAGTGACGTTGACGGTAGCCGCCTCGCTCACGCCGCTCTTGTAGTAGCCCTGCCAGTTGGTGGCGCCGTTGTCGATTCCGACGGCGGACGTGGCGCTGAAATGCATTGCGACGATGACATTCTTGGCGGCGTTGAGGGAATAGGTGATCTCGTCAGAGACGATCGAATTGCCGGTTGTCACCGTGGCGCCAGCACTGCCGGTGTTGAACGTCAACTGTGTCGGCGTCGTTTCGAAGTCGTAATCGTCCCCGACCGAAGCGCCGGCTAGCAAGCATCGATGGTGAAGCCGCCGGAGCTACCCGCCTTCAAGGTACGCGAACCTTTGACCCGCCGCCGTTGGCCAAGGCCGCGGCATTGACGCGAACGCGAAGCGTGTAGCCGTTCCAGCCGCTATTGTTGCCGGTCGGGTTTGCAAATCCTCGGCTTCGTCCTTCAACTTCGGCCAGTCCGCGCCGTGCTTGCGGAGCAGGCCGCGCGCCTGTTTGGGCGACAAGTCCGTAACTTCAGTGAGGTGTTGAACCTCTAGCTCCTGGCCCTTTACTACCCGGCTCGCGCCGCTTGATTTCTTGACGACCATTTCTGCGTCCTTCCCCGGTGTACCAACCAGATGAACGATCACCGGTCTCCATGGCTCCGGCATACGGAACTATCTGCCTGCCGCGTGGTTTCTCCGTTGAAGGAGAATTATGATGCTTAGACTGTTGATCCGCCTCGGTGCGATCTATGCGGCGATTCGAATCGGCAGGGAATACGGCCGTGCCGATGCGGAGGTCATGCTGTTGCCGCCTGTCGACTACGAGAGACGCCCATCGGCAAGGAACGAGGCGGAGTTTGGGGAGCCGACCTAAGTGCGGCTCCGACTAGGTCGGTCGTCAGCAACGTATCTGAGGCACGTTTCATGTTGCCGTCATGGCGCCGCTCCGTGGAGAAGGTTGGTTTCCAGTGCCCTTCCCTCTACCACCATTCCGCAACCCATTTGACGCCGTGGGCAAAGCGCCCTCGCCCAAGAGTGCTGTTAGCGGCTCAGCGATTTCGACTTCCCGCCGATCCCTGATGGATCTCGAAACACGGCGACGGTTTCGATCAAGTCGGGCGCGATCAGGGTCCGCTTGTCGTCGTGGCTGAGTTCGCCAGACACCTAGATTGTGCCTCCGACCTTGATCGCCCGTCCGTAGCCGAAGGCATCTTCCCACAACGCCCAAACAGGCTCTTTTCCATTCGCTGCGTGTGTGTGTGCAGCATATACTGTCTTGCTGCGTGGGCCAACCCGCCCATCCGGGCAATCTGGCCGTGTTGGACCGAAACATCCGCAAGGTCGCGAGTGTCTTCAAACTGCTTTCGTACGGAATTGATCGGCTGAAATGCGGCTCGCGCGTGTGGCCCTGGTTCCCTACTCGCTTGACGTTCTTCCGTAAGGCTGCTCCTGCTTGGGCGCGAAGTTTATGCACTGAACACGTTCTCAGGCCCAGGCGAATCGCTCTCACAACCAGGCACTGAGATCTCTGAAGGAGATATCGGATGAAGACATTTCTTGCCGGATTGGCAATCGCTGGCGCCGTATTTGGGGCCATCGTGAGTAGTGCAGTTGCGCAGCAGGCCAAGCCCACCATCGTCCTGGTGCACGGCGCATTCGCGGACTCGTCGAGTTGGAACGGTGTCGTCAAGATTCTCGAGAAGGATGGCTACCCTGTCGTAGGCGCCGCGAATCCTCTCCGTAGCGTCAAAGGTGATGCGCAGTACGTCTCGAACATTCTGGCCGGCATCAAATCCCCCGTCGTCCTGGTTGGACATTCCTACGGCGGTAGTGTCATTACCAACGCCGCTAACGGCAATGCGAATGTCAAAGCGCTGGTCTACGTCGCTGCATTTGCGCCCGATACGGGAGAATCCGCGCTCGGACTTACTGGCAAGTTTCCCGGAAGCACGCTCGGTGACAAACTAGCTCCGCCGGTGACGCTGTCGAGTGGCGGGATTGATCTCTACATTCAGCAGGACAAGTTCCATGATCAATTCGCGGCGGATGTTCCGGAACCAGATGCAACCTTGATGGCTGCGGCGCAACGGCCGGTCACCGAAACTGCTCTCAAAGAGGGATCAGGTGATGCCGCCTGGAAAAAGATTCCGTCGTGGTTCATCTATGGCGACAAGGACTTGAATATTCCGCCGCAGGCTCTGGGGTTCATGGCGGAACGGGCGCACTCCAAGCAAACGGTAGTCATCAAAGGGGCTTCGCACGTGGTGATGGTATCGAACCCCGCGGCCGTCGCGCAGATGATCGAGAGCGCGGCAACTGCACAATAGGTGCGACTGAACCGTTCGAGTACACCTCGACACCACGAGCAGATCAGCAGCCTCACTGCCGATCGCTCCGGTTACGTTCCAATCCAGCCACGCGGGCCAGCCCGCGTGCTGATGCACGCATCAATGTTGAGTTAATATGCCACCCCCCACGCAGGAGCATTGGTAGGCCGACCTTTTCGAGCGGATAATGCGCTCGGATTTGGAGGGTCGGCTGCTTGACGCCTTATTCCATCAGATGCAGCGTGTGACGCCTGTCAGACTCCATCGAGACCGAGATCGCAGTTCTGGCGCTCGAAAGTCCGACCGCGGGTCGAGGACGATCTCTGCCTTCGGCGCCCGAGACATTGAGCCCCAGGCGCAGTTAGATCGACTGGCTGCGATCAACCGTAGCAGCGAAGCGGGAACCGGCAGTTCGATGAGTGGGGGAAAGGCGGTAGCGCTCTCCCGCTACCAGTCCACACAAACGAACATTTCTCTGTGGCGAAGAACGCGCCCATGGCGCCCAGCGATGGCGCGGTCTGTAGTCAATAGCTGCGGATCTACACTCGGCAACACCGACCAAATCGCTCTCTGATAGGCCAATATTCTCCGAAGCTGGGGGGGTAGATCGTTCCACCCCCAGCCATGGATTTCCAGCAATTTCAATGACATCGACGCCCGAAGGCTGACGGTGGTTTTGCGACTCTACTCCTGCGGGCCGACCTGACCATTCATTTCTGCGACCTTACCGCCTGCCGTGTTTTCAACCACTGCAAATTGGTTATGCCCACGGGCGCAACGGGGTCGCATTCAATCCCGTCGCCAAACAGCTTTCCAGGCGGCTTCGCTCACGGCGCCGAGCCGTCAACTGACCTGAATACGGCGGGTCACCTGTCCGTTGCTCTCCCAATAGGTGTGTTTTTTGGCAATCCACGGATCGCTCATGGCCGGCTGAATGTTGCCGCTCTTATCGATCGCGCGCGAGGTGACTGCGTGCTCCCCGGCGGACGGCTTGGGCCAGTCCAGAGACCACATCTTCCAGGCGAACTCCGCCTCTTCGGTGCCGTCAATGGTCGCCGGCATCCACGGGCCATCGTCGATCTTCACCTCGACCCGGTCGATCGGCGCACCCCAAGCGGCTCCGACGATCCGGTAATCGCTGCCGATATGGGTCACCCGGGCCGGCGCCGATTTGAGGCGTGCCCGTCCGACGGAGGTTTCCGCCCACACGGTCTCGCCATTATGGTCTTCCTCGCGGACCGTGACGTAGTCGCGTCCCATGAACCGGCTCTCGAATCGCTGGTCGCGCACCTCGATGCGCTTGAGCCATTTCGCGTTCGCGATCCCGTACCAGCCCGGCGCTATCAGCCGCAGCGGGAACCCGTTGTCGGCCGGCAAGGAAGTTCCGTTCATTTCGTAGCAAAGGATGTTCTTTGGATCCATGGCGTCGGCCAGCGACATGCTGCGCGCGAAATTCTGCTTGAACGTGACCTCGTCGGCTCGTTTGATCTCGCCTTCGTCTGTGCCCCAGAAGACGACCTCGATGCCGCTGTCGAGGACCCCGGCCTCCTTCAGGATCGGGGCGAGCGGCGTACCCGCCCAGCGGGCATTGCCGATTCCGCCGTTGAAAAACGGCAGGCCGGTATTGCCCGAACATTCGATTGTGAAGGTGACTTCCTCGCGCGGCCGGGCCTTGATATCGACAAGCGTCAGGGCCATCGGCTTTTTGACCAGGCCGGCGATTTCGAGCTTCCACGTGCCTGCGTCGATGACCGGCCTGTTGAAATGCGCGATTGAAAAGAACTTGTCATTGGGTGTCACCCACGAATTGAGGTCCTCCCAGACAATCTGATTCTTGATGACCTCTGGCACCGGGTTCGGTGGCAGTTGATCGAGCCATTTGACGACTTCCTCGCCGGGCCGTGTCGGAAAAGCGTAAGCCCGCGAGGCATGAAGGGCGGCGATTGCGGCAAGAGCCACGCTCCCTTGAATAAGTTCTCTGCGTTGAAGATGAGGCATGCTGTTTCCCTCCAGTTGATCCGGAACGGGCTGCAGCATGCCTTTTGGGCCGTAGCCTGATCACGGACAGGCGCATATTGAACGACTGCCCATCCGGATGTCCGGACAGGTCATGCGATCAGCGAGGCTTCTCAAGCATGTGAGGCATTGGACGAAACTCTGCTTGGGTTTCGTCCCTGGAGAGTGCGCCTTTGAAATTGAAGTGTCCACAACTTGGACGGGATAGTGGCTTTGCGGTATTCCTGCTGGATTCCCGGTCCTGCAAAAAGTCGGAGCTCGGTAGCACCTGGTTTCAAAAGCGAAGACAATGATGCGGACGCCAGCTTGCGCGGAACCAGTGCGAGTTGGAGAAGGTTGGATCTCAGTTGCTCTCCCTCTACCATCCTCAAATTCCAAACAATTCTCCGATGCGCCCATGCGTTCCCGAAGGCCCAGCGTTTGCGGGATGTGTGGCCGAAAGCCGGGCGGAGCGGAAACAACGTTCCCGCCCAAACGGCTCTCCGAATGCCCATCTTTCTCCGAAGCTGGGGAGTAGGTCCAAAAATCCCCAGGTTTTGGCAACAGCAATATCAAGGCAAAGCTTGCTGCACCCAAGGCGAAAGCAACGGCATCAGCGAAGCCAACGGCTTCGAAAAAACCATCTGGCAGCAAGAATTCCCCAGTTACCGGGAAGGTCATGACCACAGCCAAGGCAACCTTGAAAGGTGTAAAGACGCTTGCTGGATCCGTACTTAGGCAAGATGGCACGAAGGCCAAGCGCAACACTGTCCTTATGTTGGGCCTGCATTAGGTGCTGGCTCTTCGGTGGAGATTGCGCCGTGGTGCGACACGGCCTGCGCCCTCTTCACCTGTGAGTTGAAGCGGCAACATCGGCCCGCCCCTTAGTAATTGTGACCCTCGCAACGCGACAGGCGTAATCCTGTGTGTTACTTTCGGATTTGAACGTGAGGATATGTGTTTTGTCCGCTTCTCCAAAAGCTGGGGGCCGACGCTTCCAGCTCATCCTGATAAAGCCATCGCACTACGACGACGACGGATACGTTATTCGCTGGTGGCGAGCGATGATCCCGTCGAATTCGCTCGCCGCTGTCTATGGCATCGCCGCCGATTGTGCGGATCGCGAAATCCTCGGTTCAGACGTTGCCATCGACATCATGGCGATCGACGAGACCAACACGCGGGTCGATATTCCGGCGCTGTTGGCGAAGCTCCGGCAGCACGACAATTTCGGAATGATCGCTCTGATTGGCGTCCAGTCCAATCAGTATCCCCGCGCGCTCGATATTGCTCGACCCTTCCGCGACGCGAAAATGGCCGTCGCGATGGGCGGCTTCCATGTCTCGGGATGCCTGGCCATGCTGGACGGGCGCGCGGTCGAACTCGACGCTTGTCGAGAAATGGGCATTTCCATGTTTGCAGGCGAGGCCGAAGGCAGATTCGAAGCGGTACTGCGCGACGCTGCATCAGGACAGCTGGCACCGCTATACGATTTCCTGAAGGACATGCCCGGCATTGAGGGCTCGCCGGTACCGTTCCTTCCCAAACAGTACGTCGAACACACTATGGGCCTCAGCACGAGTTTCGATGCGGGTCGCGGCTGCCCCTATCAATGCTCGTTCTGCACCATCATCAACGTGCAAGGTCGAAAATCACGCTTCCGCTCCGCAGATGATGTGGAGAAGCTGGTGCGGATGAACTGGACGCAGGGGGTCCACAAGTTCTTCATCACTGACGACAATTTCGCGCGCAACAGGGAATGGGAAGCGATTTTCGACCGCCTTATCTCGTTGCGTGAGAAGGACGGCATCCCTCTCGGCCTCATGATCCAAGTGGACACGCTGTGCCACAAGATCGAGAACTTCGTGGAGAAGGCGAAGCGAGCTGGTGTTACGCGCGTCTTCATTGGCTTGGAGAACGTCAATCCGGACAATCTCGCTGCGGCCAAAAAGCGGCAGAACAAGATTACCGAATACCGTAAGATGCTGCTCGCCTGGAAGGCACAGGGCATCATGACTTTGGCGGGCTATATTCTCGGCTTTCCGTCGGACACGCCCGAGACGATCAGACGCGATATCGCGATCATACAGGAAGAGCTCCCTCTCGACATAATAGAGTTTTTTAACCTGACGCCGCTGCCGGGATCGGAGGACCATCAGAGCCTTTGGAGGAAGCGGATCGAGATGGACTCCGATCTCAACGTCTACGACCTTGAGCATGTCTGCACAGCACATCCGAGAATGACCCGCCAGGAATGGGAGAGCATCTACCAGGAAGCATGGTCGCTCTACTACACGCCCAAGCATATGCGTACGCTGTTGCGCCGTGCGGTCGCGACTGGCGTTCCACTCGGCAGTCTGGTCAAGCTCCTCGTGACGTTCGCAACCGTAGTCCCTCTCGAGAAGGTGCATCCGTTGCAAACCGGTCTTCTGCGTCTCAAGCGGCCGTCGGAGCGGCGCCCCGGCATGCCCCGCGAAAACCCTTGGTACTTCTGGCCTCGATTCGTATGGGAAACTCTTCGGAAACACGCCGTGCTCGCCAACACAATTGTGCGTCTTATGGTAGCGGCACGTGCGATCTCGCGAAATTCTGCATCAAAGGATTACATGGATCAGGCGCTCATGCCGGTCGGTGATGACGGCGACGAGACACTTGATCTTTTCACAAAGACGACTGGCGGCGACGCAGCAGTAACGCACACCAAGAAGGTCGCGGGATTGACGAGGGGCCGTCATGCCGCCTGACAGCAAGGCTTGGTGAGGAACGTCGATGACCCGCCGGATCGCCTTTTGCTGTAGGGCATGGCGAGCCAGGGCGATATTTCGAGGGGATCGAGGACAGGTTGCATGTGGCTTCGAAGTTGATACGCCAGCGCGCCTCGCAAACCTCCGCATCTCGGTGCGAGAAGCGACCATCCCCAAGTCGAGGCCGCCATTCTCTTTGGCCTTTCCGGTTCTTTTGCAAATATTCTAAGATCCTTCGGCCCGAAGGGGATTTCGCAAGATGAAGACTGCGAAGCTGTTCCTTGCTTTTGGACTCGCGATGGTAGCTAGCTTGCTTTCCTTCAGCGGCCCTGCCGGACCGCTAGAGGATGCCGAGACGCTTTGGGATAGCGGCGACTACGCTGGTGCGGACGGGCTCATTGAACCCCTGGCCAAACAGGGCGATCCCGCAGCATTGAACCGTTTGGGGCATTCCTATCGATACGGACTTGGCGTCGAGCAGGATTTTGCGAAAGCGATCGAGCTGTTTCGGCAGTCTGCCGAGAAGGGGTATCTTTACGGACAACAGAATCTCGCCAATTGTTATCTCAACGGCCTGGGTACGCCGAAGGACGAAGCGCTCTACCTGCATTGGATGACAAAGGCGGCGGACGGAGGGAGTTCCACCGCTCGCACCGAGCTTGTCTGGGCTCGGTTCGAAGGTATCGGCATGGAGAAGGATGAGGCGGGTGCCTTCCGCCTCATGAAGGCCATGGCAGAACAGGGTGTTGCCGAAGCCGAGAATGGCGTGGGTTGGATGTACCGCGAAGGACGAGGCGTCGCCAAAGATCAGCCGACAGCCTTCACATGGTTCTCGAAGTCTGCGGAACTCGGGGACCGCGACGGCCAACAGAATGTAAGCCTGGCTTATTTCCACGGCGCGGGTACCTCCAAGAACGTACCGAAAGCCATGGAATGGCTGCGGAAAGCAGCCGAGGGCGGGAATTCCAGAGCGCAAGCGGACCTCGGAGACATTTTGCAGGAGGGGGAATGGCTGCCCAAAGATGAAGCGCAGGCGTTCGTCTGGTTCAGGAAGTCGTCCGCCCAGGGCGACCCTGTGGGGCAGCACAGGTTGGCTGTCACGTACTATCGAGGCGTGGGCGTCGAGTCTGACCAGGAGACAGGCGCGCAGTGGTTGGTCAAAGCGGCGGAGCAAGGCTACGACGTCGCGCAGTTCGACCTTGGCCTCATCTATTCCGACGGCAACGGAGTGCCCCAGGACGATAGCAAGGCCATCTACTGGCTAACCAAGGCGGCGGAGCAAGACTACACGGACGCTCAGGCGGAACTGGGGCGGCGCTACCTGAATGGGGTGAACACCGAAATCGACTACGACAAGGCGCAGTTCTGGTACCGCAAGGCGGCGGCCAATGGGAGCCTGCTGGCGATGAACGATATCGGCTGGATGTACGAAAGCGGATTTGGCGTGCCGCTCGACAACGCCGCAGCGGCCGAGTGGTATCGCAAGGCCATTAAGGCGGGCAACCAATGGTCGCAGGGCAATCTCGACTGGCTCTACAGAACCGGCCGCGCGATGCCCGAGGACAAGGCCGAAATCGCTGTCTGGCTAAGGAAGATGAGCTTTCGATAGATGGCGACCTGGCACCGTTTGCAGGAGTGGGGGAAAATTAGTAGGCCAGCAGCTCACGGAGCCGCTATGCTCGCGCCGCTCCGAGCCTTGCTTGCCAAGCTAGCCGGCCTTCTTCCTGACCGTGGAGATTCGCTTTCTGCCAGACGTGCGCAGGTGCTGGCCATCGTTTCGGCAGGCACGTCGCTCATTGCCCTGCTCTTCTTCATTCACGAGACCAGCTTCAATCCCTACGGCGCCATGCTGCGCTTCCGTGTTTGGGAGCTGTCGTTAGCGGTCGCGTTCGCTATTGTGGCACTGCTGACCAAGCGTCACTACGGGCTTGCTGCCAGCCTGTTCGTACTCATCGTTTTCGTTTTTGCGACCGCTCTTCCGATTCAGATCGGAAGGTACGCCGGGCTGCATTATTTCCTGCTGAGCATTGGCCCCGTGATGCCGGTCCTGTACGGAACGCGGCGACCGTGGGGGATGGCGGCCGTCAGCGTTGCGTGCCTCGCCGTTTTCCTGACGGTCGAGTTTACCGTTCCCATGTACGCCGTAGTGGAAAGGCCTCTGCTGCCCCAACTGCGCATCCCGTTCAGGGAACCGCTGGACCTCGACTACAACGACAGCATTTTCATACTCGTGATGGCCGCGCTTCAAACGGTTCTCGCGCTGTTCACGTTCGCGTCATTCCGTGCGACGGAGCGCGCCGAGGCCGCGCTGGAACGCGAGCATGCGCGTTCGGAGATGCTTCTCCAGAGCCTGTTGCCGCGTCCGATCGCGGCCAGGCTGAAGGCCCAGCCTGACCGCGTCATCGCAGACGAGTTCGACTTGATCACTGTGCTTTTCGCTGACGTCGTCGACTTTACGCCGCGCACGGCGACCCGCAAGCCGGACGCTACCGTCAGGTTCCTTGAGCGCGTGTTCGGCGAGTTCGATGCTCTCGCGGAAAAGCACGGTCTCGAGAAGATCAAGACGATCGGCGATTCCTACATGGTGGCCGGAGGGCTGCCGGTAAGCGGCGGCGATCACACGTCCGCTGTTGCGGACATGGCGCTCGACATGATTAAGGCAGCAGAAAGGTTGACCGAGGAGTTCGGGGAGGACGTGTCGGTGCGCATAGGCTTCCATGCCGGACCAGCGATCGCCGGTGTGATCGGGCGCAGAAAGCCATTTTACGACGTTTGGGGAGATACTATCAACGTGGCCGCGCGGATGGAGTCCTTGGGACTGCCGGGGCGCATCCAAATCACGTCGGAGGTCATGAGCCTCCTAGGCGGGCGCTATCGCTTCGAGGAGCGCGGCATAGTCGACGTCAAGGGAAAGGGGCCGATGCCGCTCTTTTTTCTCAACGGGAGGTCAGGTGCCTGAACGCGGCTGGGGGCCATGCCTTTGACATAGGCGTTGAGCACGCGGTCATTTTCCCCGTTGGACGCACACCTTGCAAGGACTCGCTCCCGGTCATTCGAACCTGTCCAGCCCCTTCGCGCGCCGGCATGGCCCACACGCCACGTTTGGAAGGCGCGAGGCCGCTGCGTATCAGGGTCTCTGCAAGACCGACTGCAGCGCCGACTCCGTCCACCACGGGAATATCGTGCTTGCGCTGGAGGGCGGATGCAAACTCGGCCATGCCCGCGCAACCCAACGCGACCCCGTCCGCTCCCACTGCCCGAGGAGTTGGCCGCATCTCGCCACCATCTCTCGTAAACAGTTTATCCTTCAAGAGATACCGAAGCTTTGATAGGGAATGACTTACAGCTGATTGAGTTCTGCCTAATTCGCTGGCTGCGCGCGTTACGCTCCTTTCACGCATCATAACATCGAACACTCTGAGCAATTGAGGTCCATATCAACGAAACTCATGAGACCTTCCCGTTTTCATTATGCCTCGCATGCACACTAACATCGCTTCCAACGCGCCGGACGAACGATGCCGACGAACGATGCCATTGCAGGCACAGGGTTGACTTGAACGCGACCTTTGGCCTGTAGGAGCAAATCGCGAACCGCTCTGATATTCGCCGGCAGGTCCCGGGCGGTCCTATTTGACGGCCGAAAACTCAAAACGATCGAAACGGAAGACTGCCGTGTACTCGTTGTGTCGCTCCGGCGTACCGGCAGGATTGCGGAAGATCGCGCCGCAGGTTGTATGAACTTTCGGAATAGCGTCGCACAGGAAGTTCTCCTGCACCCAACTGGTTCCTTTGTCTATCCATGCGCCTCCCCCGCGCAGGTCACGACCGAGGATGAACGACCTGATCTGCGAACCGGTAAGCCGGTCCTTCGCATCCAAATCGAGCTGTTCCGGAAACTCCGGCACACCGGCCTTGTCCAGGCCGTCCAGCAGGCGCCCGATGTCAGCAGGGTTCTTGAACACAAAATACCTCTGCGTGACCAGCTGATTTGCCCCTCCATCCTTTCGTTCCAACATGACGTTCCTTAGCCTGTCGCTATAGGCGGCGACCTGGTCACTGCGCCCGAGATGTGCGTAGGCCGAAACCAACACCTGCAGGCCGTAGAATTTCGGCCATGGATCGGGCGATTGGAGATCGATCCTTTCAAGGTAGTCTACGGCTTCCTCGAAACGACCCTGGCCAAATGCAGCCAGCCCAGTCTGGTATTGCCGATGGTCATTGCCGACTGGGTCGACACGGTTGGCCGCGTCGAGATAGTCGCGCGCCTCGTTCGGCCTGCCATTGAAACTCAGGGCTTCTGCCAGCCCGACATAATTCAGGGGATCGCTCGGGTCGAGCGCCACGGCCTTGAACATAACCGCGACTGCCTCGTCGGACCGGTGCTCGCGAACCAGCAAACTGGCGACGAGCTGATAGTAGGACGGCGAAGGATGCTTGGCCGCCTCCCCCAGATACTTGTAGACGTTGTACAGCGCACCGATGTCCGAAACGACTAACGCTTTACCCCGCGGCCCGTCCATGTCCCAATAGGCCCATGCGAGCGAGGCGGCCGCCGCGCCGAAGTTCGGATCGAGTTCCAGCGCCTGCTGGAAAAACTTCACCGCCTGTGCAAACTCGTCTGGAGTATTGCGACGATTGTAGATTTCCATGCCTTGGAGGTAAGCTTCGTAAGCTGCGGGATTGCGCGTGCCTCCCGCGAAGTCTGCCTTACCTTGGGCGCTGACGAGACGGAGCTTGAGCGCGCCTGCGATGCTGGCGACGACCTTGTCCTGCAGCGCAAAGACATCCGCCCACTGGCCGTCGAAACGTTCCGCCCAGAGATGACCGGTGGTCGAGCCGTCGACCAATTGAGCGTTGATACGCATGTCGTCGCCGACCCGACGTATAGAGCCCTCCAGTATGTACCGGACGCCAAGCGCTGCGGCGATCTCTGCGGGTTTAGTCTCCTTGCCCTTGTAGGCGGAAGCCGCGTTTCGCGACACGACGAACAGGCCCGGTATGCGTGCAAGTTCTGTGGTCAGGTCTTCGGTGAAACCGTCTGCCAGATAGCCTTGCGCCTTGTCGTCGCTGAGATTGTCAAATGGAAGCACGACGAGGGACGGCCGGGCGTCGGCCTTCGCGCTGGCCTCCAAAGCGACGGGCCGAATCGTCGGCTCCCAAGGTCGCCACCAGGCTGCTGCAAGGCCGACCGCGACCACAAAGACCCCAACAGAGACGGCCAGATTGCGCCAGAAACGTGGGTGTCGATTGACATCATCCCTAGGCTTTCCCGCCACTGCGGGACCGAGCAGCACCCGGTATGCCTGAACCAGTTCGGCGATGTTCTTCAGCTTCTGTTCGCCCATCGGCTCAAAGCCGAAAGCCAACTTCTTCTCGACCTCTTTGGTGACCTTTCCTGAGACGCAGATGCCGCCAGGTTCCGCTAGCTGTTGAAGCCTGGCAGCGACGTTGACGCCCTCGCCATACCGGTCCTCGCCCTCGACAATCACCTCGCCGAGATTGATCCCGATCCTGACGCGAATCCAATGGTCTTCGGAAACGGCGGCGTTGCGTTCCACCAGGCCGCGCTGCAACGACACGGCACATTCGACCGCGTCGACGACGCTGCCGAATTCGGCCAGCAGTCCATCGCCTAACAGCTTGAAGATGTGGCCGTGGTGGCGGGCAATCTCGGGCTCGAACAGTTCCTTGCGTCCAGCACGAAGGCGCTCGAACGTGCCGGCCTCGTCGCGTTCCATCTGGGTGGAATAGCCCACAACATCGGCGGCGAGAATGGCGGAAAGCTTGCGGTCCATCGATCTGGCCTGTCCCCCATGGAGTATAGACCTGGTCATACTGAATTGAAACGACCGACCTCTCCAGACATAAACTGCGCTGCGAACTCATGGGGAGTTGTGTCAGCGGTTGCGAGCATAGCGTCCACGGCCTCGGACCCCATCGTCGTCGGAATGCACTTGCCGCACCATCAGCCTGGTCTATGGCCCGTGGCCATGTCCGCGACGATCGGCTGACAGCCTCGGATCTCTATTATAGCCGAAGGTATATTAGTGTTTACTTGACAACGTGCCTAAGCTCTGGTTTCCTGATTTACGGGTATTTGGGTAAGTTGGTTGCGTTTTTTCCGGACGGTGTTCGCATGTCGACCTTGGTTGTCGCGGACCCGCGGGGGGTGTATCTCGCCGGTCTGGAATGGGTTCTGCGGAAGGCTGGGCACGATGTCGTCGCCCAGTGCCGCCGCCCTGTCGACATTGTCCCCAATGTGGAGCGCCATCGGCCCGATATCGTCATCGTCGGCCTGGATATTGCGGACCCGCGCATGGCCGGTATTTCCTCCCGACTGAAGGCCTGCGACAGCGCTCTCGGCATAATCTTCATCGTGCAGCCGAACGGCAGGCTCGACATCAAGGAGATCCAGGCGCTCGACGGCGACGGCCTGCTTCTGGACGGGATCAGCCATCGCTATCTTCTCGAATGCGTGAATGCGGTGGCGGCAGGCAAGAAATGGATCGACAACAAGATCGTCCAGCAACTGCTGATGCCAGAACCGCAGCACCAGCCGACGTCCAGGCTCACCGGGCGGGAGACCGAAATCGCCGATCTCGTCTCGCGCGGCTTGCGCAACAAGACGATCGCGCAACGACTGCATGTATCCGAAGGCACGGTGAAGATGCACCTGCATCATGTCTACGAGAAGCTGCATCTCGACGGCCGGGCTGAACTGGCCTGGGTGGCGCATGGCAAGGCTGCCGAGCGTCCAGGAACCGGCCTGCTCTGATCACTGCTTTCTGCTGGCATCGACACGGTGCGGCAACAGACCGCAAAGCCACCTGACGTATCGGCCTCGATGCCAGAGCGATCGCCTGCCCCGCCTGCGCCGACCTGATCTATCGAAGGATATATATCGTTCGATCAGGTACGGACATTCATCATAACCCTATCGAACCGGGAATGGACGCGCCCACTTCATTGGCGGCAAATTGAAGGATTGAAGGCCGCAGATTCAATGGGCCAGGGGATGCGCTGGGGTGGGTGCATCGGCATCTGGGGGCTGGGCCCCCATCACGTGATAGGGGAGCACAGCAATGACCATCAGCTTTATTCTCAACGACGAGGCCGTCAACGACCAGACCACTGGGCTGCAAACCGGCGACAGCGGCGACGGCTTTACTGACACCGATGTAGCGTACTCATCCCTGCCCCTTGCGTTCCGGACCTATCTCGAGACGACTCTCGGGCTGACCGACCACACGTTCCCGGACAGCATCGGCGTCGCGACCAAGACGAACTCGGTCACTGTCAACGCCACGGGCGGCTCTCAGCTCACCGGCACCACGTTCACCGACAGCAGCGGCGGTGTCCTCGACGGCGACGACAGCGGGCTCAATACCGTCGGCGGCAAGGATATTCTGCTCTACGCTGGTGCAAACGACACCGTGATCGGCAGATATGACAGCGATGGCAACGGCAGTGCCGATGCGATTGCCTTCGTCATCTTCAAGCAGGACGTAATCAATGCCGGCGCGACCAGCGACCAGGTGACCTTCAACATCGTCACCTACGTGCCGATCTTCCATGGCGACACCGCCGACCCAGATGACGCTGTCGATCTCGGCACCACCCTCAAGCTCGCGGCGACCGAGTCGCTCAACTTCAGCTTCACCGGGGCGCCCTCCGGCAGCAACCTGTTCATGACTTTTGGTGATCCGACCTCCACCCAGATCGTGGTGATCGGGAAGGACCCGCTCAATCAATCGCAGGGCGGAAACATCACGACCAAGGATGTGCTCAATATCAGCCAGGCCGGCAGCACCACCTCCTTCGGCGTCAACGGCAACGCGATCAACCCCAATGAGGGCGCGTTCATCACCTACGTCACGGGCGCGAACACGAACTTCCTGGTGCCAAATCTGGACCAGAACGAGGCCGACGTGGAAGCCAACATCGACTTCACGGACGTCGTCAATGCGAGCAGCGCGTCCTTCACCGTCAACCAGACCAATCCGGGCATCGGGCCCGTCACCGTCAAGATCTCTGCCTTCAACACCGCCTCCGAACCGGGGGTGGGTTTCGTCGACGGGCTCACCAACGACACGCACGTCAACATCACCTCGGGCTCGGTCGTCAACGTCGTCGTCAAGTCAGGAAATACGCAATTTACTCCGGTCGCCACGGTCAACGCCGACGGCACCTTGACGATCACCGGCCTGAGCACCGGCGACCAGGTGCGGTGGACCACAAGTGGAACCCACGACCGCGTGCTGATCGAAAACATCAGCAACGCGGATGGCGATCCCAGCAACGACAACAACACTTTCGACATCGGCGGCTTCAGCATCGATAGAGCCGGCTCTGCCTCGACGTCGGTCGGTCAGCAGATCGTGATCGAGGATGATGGACCGACGGCGGCGATCGTGCAGGGCGCTCCGACGGTGGCGCATGACGAGACCGCGGGCGTCCAGGCGGATGCCGACGACACCACTGCCGCGGCGGTTAGCGCGTTGTTCGCCGGCGTTGCCAATGTCAGCACCGACCTCAGCCCGTCCGGCTTCGCCCAGGACGCGACCGCTGTGGTGAACTCGACCGGAAGCTCTACGGGTACAGATGGCGCTGGCTCGACGGCCTTCTCGCTGGCGGTGTCCGCCGCAGGGGTGGATTCCGGCCTCGACACGACCA
This sequence comes from Mesorhizobium sp. CNPSo 4670, assembly GCF_057784235.1. Lineage (NCBI taxonomy): Bacteria > Pseudomonadati > Pseudomonadota > Alphaproteobacteria > Hyphomicrobiales > Phyllobacteriaceae > Mesorhizobium > Mesorhizobium sp. CNPSo 4670. The sequence continues at coordinate 48,498 of NZ_JBWJFQ010000033.1, forward strand.
ACGGCACCAGCATCTTCCTGTTCAAGGAAGGTGACCTGGTGGTCGGCCGCATCGGTTCGGCGGCGGGGGCGGCGGCCTTCGCGGTCGCCATCAACAGCACCAGCGGCGTCGTCAGCGTGGCGCAGTACGCCTCGCTGAAGCACCCGGACGCCACCAATCCCGATGATTCGGTGTCGATCACTGACAGCGCCTTGCAAGCGGTGGTGACGGTGACCGACGGCGACGGCGACAAGGCGACCAGCTCGACCGGCATCGGCGACGCCGTCCAGTTCCAGGACGACGGCCCGACGGCGGGGATCGTCCAAGGCGCGGCGACGGTGGCGCATGACGAGACGGCGGGCGTCCAGGCCGATGCCGACGACACCACTGCCGCGGCGGTTAGCGCGTTGTTCGCCGGCATCAGCAATGTCAGCACCGATCTCAGCCCGTCCGGCTTCGCCCAGGACGCGACAGCGGTGGTGAGCTCGACCGGAAGCTCGTTCGGCGCCGATCAGGAGGGCGGAACAACGGCGTTCTCGCTGGCGGTGTCCGCGGCGGGCGTGGATTCCGGCCTCGACACGACCGACGGCACCAGCATCTTCCTGTTCAAGGAAGGCGACCTGGTGGTCGGCCGCATCGGTTCGGCGGCGGGGGCGGCGGCCTTCGCGGTCGCCATCAACAGCACCAGCGGCGTCGTCAGCGTGGCGCAGTACGCCTCGCTGAAGCACCCGGACGCCACCAATCCCGATGATTCGGTGTCGATCACTGACAGCGCCTTGCAAGCGGTGGTGACGGTCACCGATGGCGACGGCGACAAGGCGACCAGCTCGACCGGCATCGGCGATGCCGTCCAGTTCCAGGACGACGGACCGACGGCGGCGATCGTGCAGGGCGCTGCGACGGTGGCGCATGACGAAACCGCGGGCGTCCAGGCCGATGCCGACGACACTACTGCCGCGGCGGTTAGCGCGTTGTTCAGCGGCGTCAGCAATGTCAGCACCGATCTCAGCCCGACCGGCTTCGCCCAGGATGCGACAGCGGTGGTGAGCTCGACCGGAAGCTCGTTTGGCGCCGATCAGGAGGGCGGCACAACGGCCTTCTCGCTGGCGGTGTCCGCGGCGGGCGTGGATTCTGGCCTCGACACGACCAACGGCACCAGCATCTTCCTGTTCAAGGAAGGTGACCTGGTGGTCGGCCGCATCGGTTCGGCGGCGGGGGCGGCGGCCTTCGCGGTCGCCGTCAACAGCACCAGCGGCGTCGTCAGCGTGGCGCAGTACGCCTCGCTGAAGCACCCGGACGCCACCAATCCCGATGATTCGGTGTCGATCACTGACAGCGCCTTGCAAGCGGTGGTGACGGTGACCGACGGCGACGGCGACAAGGCGACCAGCTCGACCGGCATCGGCGATGCCGTCCAGTTCCAGGACGACGGCCCGACGGCGGGGATCGTCCAAGGCGCGGCGACGGTGGCGCATGACGAAACCGCGGGCGTCCAGGCCGATGCCGACGACACTACTGCCGCGGCGGTTAGCGCGTTGTTCAGCGGCGTCAGCAATGTCAGCACCGACCTCAGCCCAACCGGCTTCGCCCAGGATGCGACAGCGGTGGTGAGCTCGACCGGAAGCTCGTTTGGCGCCGATCAGGAGGGCGGCACAACGGCCTTCTCGCTGGCGGTGTCCGCGGCGGGCGTGGATTCCGGCCTTGACACGACCGACGGACATAGCATCTTCCTGTTCAAGGAAGGCAGTCTTGTCGTCGGTCGCATCGACAACGCCGCCGGCGCGGCGGCGTTCGCCGTCGCCATCAACAGCACCAGCGGCGTCGTCAGCGTGGCGCAGTACGCCTCGCTGCTCCATCCGGACGCCACCAATCCCGATGATTCGGTATCGATCACCGACAGCGCACTGCTGGCGGTGGTGACGGTCACCGATGGCGACGGCGACACGGCGACCAGCTCGACCGGCATCGGCGACGCCGTCCAGTTCCAGGACGACGGCCCGACGATCGTTGATCAAGATCCGATCGCTTCCGGTATCCAAGGGTTCGACGGTGATCCTGCTATTGCGGGTATCCAGCACGAGACCTTGCACAACATCGTGAACACCCCGGCTACCGGTCTCTTCTCGTTCGACATCGGCGCCGACAATCACTTGGCGGCGTTCTACACGGCCGGTGGCTCGGACTTTGGGGATTCTGACGGCAACTCCGGCAACGGTGTTCAACGGCTGACACTGGTCGGGACGGTCGACAACGCCGCCAACCCGAACATCACCAACATCTCGACGTCTCTCACTTCGGAAGATACCTCCACTGCAGTGTTCGCCTTCTCGTTCCATTACGACAAGGATCCGATCACGGCGGGTGTGCAGGATGCGACGGCCGGGGGTACCCTGACCTTCTTCAAGACGGGTGCGAATGCCGGCACCTACTCCATCGCCCTGAACGACGTGGTTGACGGGTTCAGTTTCAACGTCTTCCACTCCTCGGAGCTATTGGCGAAAGCACCCGCCGGCAACACTGGCCACCCGCAGATCGTGGTGACGGAGTTGGATCACGCCGACACCGGTCCTAACCCGGCAGACTCCAACGGGTTCTACGTGCAGTTCACGGCGAACTCGAACCCAGCCGGCTCGCCTTTCGGCTTCAACGGCACGGGCGACGGTAACCCGAACGCCGGGGACACCACGTTCGACAACGGTCAGTTCGTCACCAGCGCCTTCGAGGATTGGGTCTCCGCGACGCAGTCGACCAACGGTGTTGCCGGTGACACGATCCAGAAGGGCGAACTGCTCACCCTCCGGTTCTTCAACGAGAACATCCTAGGGGACGTGAACCCGAACGCCCCCGGTGGTGGTACCGAGAAGACCACGCCGACGGACAAGGTGGACGCTATCGCCATCAAGTTCGACGGCATCGGCAACGCCGAGAACCTCATCGTGGTTCTCGACTTGATCGACGACAAGGGTACGGCATCTACCGCCGACGACGTCCACACGACGCGGTCGGTCGTCGTGGATAACGCGGACTTCTTCAAGGGCAACACGGTGCCGTCCCCGTACAGCACGGAGTTCACACTCGACCAGAATGACGGTCTCGTGATCATCGAGAAAGGTGACTACAACAACGCCGCCGCCGGTGAGAACTTCTCAATCCAGGGGATGCAGATCATGCAGTCCAGCAACGGGCTGACAGGTTCCGGTATCGACCTGACCAAGGCGACCGACAACCCGAACACCGTCGGCATCGAGGGTAACAGCCCGGTGACCGGCCCGCTGCAAACGTGGGGCGCCACGGACAACGACGTCCTCAAGATCACGGACATCGGTTTCATCCAGACGACTTCCGGGCAGATCGGCGCGCACCTTGACTTCGCGATCAACATCCAGGACGGCGATCTGGACACGACCGGCGTCCAGCACCTGCTGGTCGACGTCGTCGCCTGACACTACTCCGGGAGGCGGTTCACACCGCCTCCCATATCTCTGTGTAGATAATCGCGCGCCCTGCGTAAAACCGGCTCAATCAAAGGCGTCTACCTGCACCAGCCAAGGCGTCAACCCCGCACACAGGGCAGATATCATGATGAAACCCCCACGTCCCTCTGCCCTACAGGCGGTGATGAAAGAGGCCAAGCGCGCTGTCAAGCCGCTTATCTGGTTCAGCGCCGGCATCAACATTCTGATGCTGACCGGCGCGTTCTACATGCTCCAGGTTTACCACCGCGTTTTGGGCAGCCACAGCTTGGAGACGTTGGTCGCGTTGTCGCTGATGGCGGCAACGGCACTCGTGACAATGGCGGCATTGGAGGTAGTGCGCGCGCGTCTTCTGGCTAATGTCGGGACGTGGCTGAACGCCCGTTTGGCACCGGTTTTGCTGACCGCATCGGTTGAATACGCCGCCTCGGCACCCGGTCAGATCACCGCCCGCGCGTTGCGTGACCTCGACCAGGTGCGGAATTTCTTCACCAGCCCGAGTATCTACCCGATCCTCGACGCGCCTTGGGCACCGATCTTCTTAGGCGCTATCTTCCTCATGCACCCTTGGTTGGGCTGGTTGGCAACCTGCGGCGGTATCGTGCTGTTCGCGTTGGCGTTGCTCACCGAGTACCTGACCCGCAAGCCGCTGGCGGAAGCCGCAATCGCCCAGACGCGGGCTTACCTGCAGGCCGAGCAAACCATCCGCAACGCCGAGGTCGTCCAGGCCATGGGCATGTTGAATCCTCTGCTCGAGAGCTGGAAGGTCCAGCAGGACGAGGCAAACAGCGGACAATCTCGCGCCAGTAACCGATCCAGCGTCATCTCGGCCCTCGCGCGCTCTTTCCGGCTGGCCCTGCAGATGGCGGTACTCGGCCTCGGCGCTTATCTGGTGCTAAAGAACGAGGCTTCACCCGGTATCATGATCGCCGCCTCAATCCTGATGGGTCGCGCATTGGCCCCGGTTGAACAGGCGATCGGCACGTGGAAGGCGACGATCGGGGCACGGGCTGCTTACAAGCGTCTCGTTGCAATGGCCGGTCAGCGACCGGAGGCCACACCGGCCCTGCCGTTACCGCGCCCGAAGGGTAAGTTTGAGGCCGAGAACATTATGCTCGCCAGACAAGGCGGCGAACCGATCCTGCGAGGGATCAGCTTCCAACTCAAGCCTGGTGAAGCGATGGCGTTGGTTGGCCCGAGCGCGGCCGGCAAGACGAGCCTCGCGCGAGTGTTGACCGGTACTTGGCGTCCGACCGGCGGTCGCGCCTTGCTTGACGGCATGAGCGTCGTTGAGTGGGCGGCTGAGGACCGGGGTCGGCACGTCGGCTACCTGCCACAGGATATCGAGCTCTTCGCCGGCACCGTCGCCGAGAACATCGCTCGTTTTGCGTCGCTCAACCCCGCGGTTTTCAACAACGTGATCAAGGCAGCGGAGTTGGCCGGCGTCCACGAACTGATCAAGGGACTGCCGAAGGGCTACGCCACCGAGATTGGTGAAGGTGGCGCGGCACTGTCCGGTGGGCAGCGCCAGCGCATCGGGCTGGCGCGGGCGCTCTACGGCGACCCAGTGTTCCTTGTCCTTGACGAGCCTAACTCCAATCTCGACCACGAGGGCGAGCAAGCCCTGGCTACAGTCATCGGTGGCCTCAAGGCGGCAGGTACGACTCTGATCTTGATCTCGCACCGGCCAAGCATTTTGGAGAAGGTCGACAAGGTGCTGGTCCTCAACCGGGGCCAGCAAGACCTCTTCGGCCCGCGCGACTATGTCTTCAACGAACTTGCCAACCGCGCCCGCAAGGTGACCCAGATGCCAATGGCAGTCCAGCCAACCCTCGAAGTGGTCAAAGAAGCATGAGCCATTCCCCAGAATTGAACGTCGTGCCGTTGCCCGTCCCGCCACCGTCTCTGCTGGAACCGGTACCCCTGCGCCTCACGGGCGTGACGTGCACCGGGTTCGCGATCATGTTCCTGTTCTTCGGCGTCGCCGGCGGCTGGGCGGCGCTGGCACCGCTGGACAGCGCCGCGGTGGCGCCGGGCGTTATCAAGGTCGCCGGCGACCGCAAGCTCATCCAGCACCTCGAGGGCGGCATCATCGCAGAGCTGAACGCTGCCAACGGCGATATCGTCAAGGCGGGCAAGGTCCTCGTCCGGCTCGACGACACACAGGCAAAGACACAGCTTGACCTGATCCAGAACCGGATAGCAACGCGTGACGCACTGGCCGCGCGTCTCAGGGCTGAGCGGGACGGCAAGGCGGAGATCGAGTTCGATCCGGCGTTGCTCGCAAACCCCGCCACCGCCGCAAGGGACGCTGTGGCCGCACAGCGTGACGTCTTCGCGGCGAAGCACCACAACTTGAAGGACGAGCGGGAAATGCTCAGCCAGCGCCATAACCAGATCCAGGAAGAGATAAATGGACTGAAGGAGCTCATTGTCACCGAGGACAAGCAGATCGATGCGATCGGGGGTGAAAGCAAAGACCTCGAGGGGTTGCTCAAGAAAGGGCTGACCACCCGCGAGCGGAACCTGTTGCTCAAACGACAACAGCGGGAGATCGAGGGGCAGCGCGCGACCAACACCGCGGCAATCGCTCGTGCCAGAAGCGCCATGGCCGAGATCGACATGCAAATCTTGAACCTCGGCACAGTGCGGCTGAACGAGGCCGTCGAGGAGTTGAGCAAGGTCGAGGCGGAGTTGTTTGACCTCAGGCAACAGGAGCGTTCCGCCAAGGACGTGCTGACCCGTACCAATGTCGTCGCACCGGTTGACGGCATCGTCATGGACCTGAAGGTCCACACGACGGGCGGTGTCGTGAAACCCGGCGAGACATTGATGACAGTCGTGCCGCTCGGACAACAACTCGTGGTCGAGGCTATGGTCAAACCTGAAGATGTCGAGACGATCGCCCCCGGGCAGCCCGCGCGCGTCAGCTTCCCGGCCTTCGCTCGCTACAACCTGCCGCCGCTCGACGGGGTCGTGGAGATCGTGTCTGCTGACCGCATGGTGGAGGAGCGCAGCGGGGCACCGTATTTCGCCGCAACCGTGTTGATCGACAAGAGTGAACTCGCCAAGCTGGAGGGCCGCAAGCTGCTGCCCGGCATGTCGAGCGAGGCGATGATCCGGACCGGTGCTCGCACCGTGCTTTCTTACCTCGCCGAGCCGATCACGCAGAACTTCCGCCGCGCGATGCGGGAAAAATAGCCTTAGGCTGCCCGGAGGGTGTCAACTGTTGAGATGCTTCAATTCAAACCCGGCGTCATCCTGGGTGTCTGACACCCCCTGTTCGGCGAACTGGAACATGTCCGCGAACTCCATCTCTTTCTCAAACATCACACCGCCGACCTTGATGGTCAGGGCATCCTCGGTTCCCTTTGGTGCGAAATAGACTTGCGCGACACGCGTGCGGATACGCTCGCCGATTTCCTTCGCTTCTGCTTCGGTCGCGCCTGAGAGGAAAACCCCGAACATCGAAGTCCCTATGCGTCCAACCAGATCATCCGCGCGCACTGATGATTGTATGGTTGTGGCTATGAGCCGCAAAGCCTCGTCGCCCCATTCAAGGCCAAAGCGCAGGTTGATGGAACGTAGATGTTCCGAATGAATGACCAGGAAGGCGCCCGAGCGTGGTCCCGGCGCCGATGGCCTTGTTGCTCTTCTTTCGACCATCGACGTGAAGACTGGCCCGTTCAGACAGCCTGTCAACCTGTCATAGGTTCCGGACCTGTTGAGTTCCTGACGGCAGCTGCGGATTTGGATCTGCTGCCAGCCGATTAGTACGAAAAGCGGCAGACCAATGACCACGGGCAGCAGCACGGCTGTCATCATGCTGCGCCCGAACGGCGTGAACGCGTCGCTGAACAAGAGCAGATAGTTGAAGCCCAGGGAAAGACCGAGGCTCCCGGCTGTTCCTAGAAAGGTCAGCCATGCGGCGCTTCTCCATGCCTGCGCGGAGGCGGTCGCTGTGGTTTGTGCCATTGGCTAATCTCCTGTCAGATCAGCCAGCATAGAGCCGGCGTACAGCATTTTCAGTTTCCGAGAAGCATACAATTTGAACTATGAGACCCTATACTGTTCAAGCAACCGGCTTGCCCCGGAAATTTGCGCCGTAAAGGTTAATCAATGGAATGCCGCCGGCCGCTGAACAATCAACGGCGGACTCGGCGAACGCTGCGCTCCGGTTCTTTGAGTCTCGCAGCCTATTGTGGCGGACCGAAAATGCCCATCCCCGTGCCCTGGGCAGTCACTTGCGCTTTGCCATAGACGCCACTCGGCAGCGCCGTGGCCCAACCATTGGAAACAAGCCAGGCGCCGACGTCCTGCTTGCCCAGCCTGCACGGGGCGGCGATTGCAAAACGCTCGACGTCCGGCGGCACGAAGCATTTCAGCGCGCGTCCCCTAACCCAGGAATTGAAGGCGGCACGTGCGCGCTCGCCGCAAGGCCAGGTGACATCGTGAAACGAACAGGTTCTGTCGAGGTCGATGCCCTGCACCCCGCTGATGATTACTGTCCGGCCCATGGATTCGAAGATCGCGGACGTTGCGGCAGCCGGACGAAAGAGCAGCACCTCCCGCCAATCGTCCGGCATCGGTGTCTTTGGGGGCACAGCCAGACCAAGGTCCGTCAGCGGCGGACGGGGCCCGACCCGTTCAAGATCCACAGGATTAAGCTGTGGTGGAGCGATGAGGTCTTGAGCAATCTTGCGCGTGGGTTCTCGTCGGTATGCATCGACGATGGATGCAGCCACTCGGGTCGGTGGCGTACCGCTATTTTGCGAAGGGGCAAGGACCGGCCGATCGACTGAAAGCAAAGCCCCAGCCTGAATGATCAGCAACACCCCGGCCAGAAGCAAGAGGCTTCCCAGCGCAATCACCAGGCGGCTGCGGCCCAATCTAACCATCAGCCCGTCTACCCATCAGCCAGTCTGTCCATCAGATTGACCGGGTTCCCTAAGCCGATCAGAAACCCGACGTTGATTTCGCAACCAGTTTGAGCGCGCCCTTTTGAATCTGGTAAAACGGCATCGATCGTTCACTGGATCCGTCAGCCCGAAACCGAAACAGACCTGTCGACCCACGAAACCCGTTTGGATTTTCGAGAACCTGCTTGCTGAAGCCGTCGGGCCCGACCGCACTGGCAACCCCTGCTGTCAGCGCAACCATATCATAAGCATAGGCCACATTGACGTCGGCCGGGTAGTTGTATGTCGCCCTGAAGCGGTCGGCGATCGGTCCGGTTTCGCGCTGATCGAGCGTGGCGATATATGCCCCCTCAAACAGCGGATCCATGGGGTGCTCCAGCCACCGGTTGGTTCCGACGACGGAAATCGCCTTTCCCGGAATGCCCTTTGATCTGAGGGCGGCAAGGATAGGCGATGGGCTGCCGTCGCCATTGGCGACGATCACGGCGTCGGGAGTATCCACGAGCGAGCCCATTTCGTCGACGGCCTTCGCGCCACCGTCGCTGGCCGAATACGGGACAGTGACCGCGAGCGTCGCACCATAGATGCTGAGGCCGTTGGCGACCCGCTTCTCCACGGCGCTGGCGTTTGAGCCTTCCGCGACAAGTAACACGAACTTCTTGCCGCCTTTGGCAGCGAGCCCCGCAGCGCCCGCCGCGGCACTGTCGGCTTCGCTAAGGCGCACGGCATAAACCCCGGCGCCGCCTGCGAAATTGTCGGCAAGCGCCAGCACCGGTGGACGCTTCGACCCTGACAGCGTGGCAATATGCTGGGCTGCCGGCAGTTCGGTTGGGCCGATGACCACTTTCGACCCCGTCGTTATCGCACTTATCGCCAATTTGCCGGCCTGTGCGCTGTCGCCTTTCGTGTCCTCTACCGTCAGCGTAAGCAATCCATTGCCAACATCCGTCATCGCCAGCTTGGCGGCATCGAGCATCTTCCTGCCATTTTCCCCCGCCGTTCCGGGAGCAGACAATGGCAGCAACATCGTGATTTTTGTCGAACCGGTGCCCAGCGACTGGGTCGCCTGGGCAGGACCGGCACCTGCGTCGCCAGTCTGCCCGCCGGGCGCGGCAATCGCCGCCGGATCAAGCACTTCGGAAACACCGCCTTTCGACTGGCAACCTGACAATGTCGTGGCGAGCGCAAACGCGATTGCCCATGTCCGCAGACAGCGGCCTTGTCGGCCAGATTTCATGATTGCTCCACCCAATGTGCCGCCGGGTATTCTTCCCGGTCTGGTCTTCAACGCATGTTACGGCGGACTTGCCGTGCCGTCTGTAGTTTCTTTAGCCTTCGAAAAGCCTGGCTCTAAGCGCCTTGATCTGCCTTGCTTGTCCGGCAGTCCGATAGTCGGCGCATTTCATGTATCGTGGCCCGGGCACGAACACGCGGCGCACGCAAACGCCTTTTCCCTGGGCTGGAGCCCCACCCTCTCCTTCCGACGAAAATGCGGAGAAGCCGAATGTCGCCACCGGCAATGGCCCGGTCACTTCAATCCCTTGCCTTGCCAGGATTGCCCGCGCGCGTTGGCAGTAGCGGACCGAAAGCGCCGAGAACCGGCTTTCATTGTGGCCGGCGCGATATTTCATGACGGTCGTGCACAGGTCGCCCGCGGCCAGCTTGTTGGCCTGGGCAAGATATCTGACCCCAAGCGCGATGTTGGTCGCTGGCGCGCTGAGGTCATCGAGGGAGCCTCGAAAGCCGAGCATTCGCGCCGTCGCGGGCATCACCTGCATCAGGCCGACTTCGCCGTCGGCGCCCAGCACGTCAGGATCGAACCCGCTTTCGATCTCCATCACCGCATGAGCCAGCACCGGCTCCAGTCCATAGATCGATGCTTGGCAGCTCGCAAACGCCTTGAAGGTCTGCCGGGTCCACTGCGTAGCCGCGTCACAGTGCGTCGGCCGCGTCAACTCGGACGGCTGCCGTTCTTCCCCGGAAGGTCGCTCCAGCCAGTTGGCCCGGGCCGGCGTGACAGCCTGGCCAAAGCCAGCCAACGCGATCGCTGCGGCGATCGCCCTCAAAAAGGATCCGTCGGCTATCATGATGGCCAACAGGCGTCGGTTCGCTTATCCGGTCAGTGCATGTACTCGACCATGCGATCGTGAAAACACTCGCATTTGTTGAGGGTATCTTCGTCGCGATAGTTGGTTTTCAGGTAGCCGTAGGCCATGCCGCAAGCAACCTTGGCCTCCGACGCCCAGACGAAGACCGGCCGGGACGAGTTGATCCATTCAGAGCTGTTGGCGACCGCGACCGACTCGTCCATCAGCTTGACCACCTGGTCCTTGAGGTCGACGATGTTGTCGGTCAGCACCAGGTTGGACGTCCCGGCGACGCGACAATAGTCGACCGAAGGACCTTCGATGATGTCGGCGGCATAACCCGTCGACCCGACTGCCAGCAACAGCGTCGCAGCGGAAACCAGCAGTCTTGCAGAACGATTCATGGATGAGCTCCCCTCGATATTAGCAATGTATAACATAGTCGCGCGACCGAGCGCCATGCCGTTAAACCTGGTTTGCCGTCGTCGTGTGCTGGGTTACGCCGTCGTCGTAGAGCAGTGTGATCGTGCTGGCGACGGGGTGGTTTGTCAGCTGGGCCACTTCGACGAAATTGGCCGGATTTCCCGAACCACTGGTGTCGACACTGAGCGTGCCCGTCCCCGCATCGTAGTTCACGAAGTTGCCGACATTCGCAGGAGTCGAGTCGAACAGGGCCGTAAGGTCGATCTTGTCGCCCTGACCGCCGTTGTAGTCGGTGATGAGGTCCTTGATGTCCAGGCCGTCGAGCTTGAACGTGTCGGCTCCGGTGCCGCCGGTCATTGTATCCTGGCCTGCACCGCCGATCAGGACGTCGTTGCCCGCGCCGCCGATCAGCGTGTCATTGCCTGCGCCACCATTGAGGGTGTCGTTGCCACCGCCGCCCGCAAGATAGTTGGCTGCCAGGTTTCCGAACAGATAGTCATCGCCAGAGCCACCGATCAGGCCCTCGATGCCGGTAAGGGTATCGCCGGTGGCATCGCCGCCGCCGATGGTGCCAAGTTCCGGGTTGATGAATGTCACCGGTGCCCCCGCTGCATGTCCGTCATCAGCCAGATGGATCGAAATCGCGGCTAGGCTGCCGGTGTAGTCGACAATGTCGGTTCCTGCCCCGCCAGAGATCGTGTCGGTGTGCGTGCTTCCAGCGATCACGTCGTTACCAACTGTCCCGGTAAGGGCGAAGTTGTTGGACCCATCTCCCGCGACCACGTGAATGGCGAGTGACTGCGTGCCAGTGGTATCGCCATCCTTGTCGGTCGCGGAGACTGTAAACGCCAAGTTCTGATCCTGAGGCAAAACGTTATGCGTGAGGGAGATGTTCGAGAACTGAGCGCCTTGCCCTGAAACGTTGACCGCGCTGACCTGCAATTGGTTGAAGCTGATAGACGGGTCAATCACGAATGTTCCGGTTGCCGTGATGGATATGTCACCGGACGTGGTTACATTGGTGAGCGTGTTGGTCGCAACCCAGTGGTAGGTTCCCCCACCACCGTTCAGCGAATTGACCACCAGACTCACGGAGTCGTTCAACTCGGCACTGGTGCTGGCCGGATTATCCACGCCGACTCCAGTTCCGGAAGTATGGAACTCCATTGTGAAGCTTTCATTCCCGCCTACGAAGGTGTTTGCGACGCCAAATCCGTTATTGTTGGAGTTGATCCCGTCTGGGCTTGAAAACTCAATATGGCCATCGGTGGTTTCGCGCCAGTTCGGCCCACCAGCGGGAAGGTTCTGTAGCGAATAGGTTATTGTCGTGCCGGCATTGGGCTGGAGGAGGTCGAACTCGTACGTACCGTCCGGCCTTACCGCGAGAGAAAACACCTCGGTTGCACCGGCATTCGCGTGGAGCGTCGTGGCGCCATCCGCAGCGGTCGTTGTGCTGTAGACGATGCCCGTGATCGCCGGTCCCGTGATGCTGAAATGGTCGATGCCATCGGCACCCGGCACCAGCGAGAACAAGCCAGCGACAGATCCCACCTCGTTCGGGATCGTGCCCGAGGTAAAGGAGCCTAGCGAGGGCCCGTCGTCATGGAAGGAGGACTTGGAACCGAGGTCGATCGACTGCGAGGCCGTGTCACCGTCGCTGTCCGTCACAGTTGCCGTCAGCGTTACCAGGCCCGAGGTCAGGTTGATGCCTTCGGAACTGTCGGTCGGGTTGTCGACAGTGTTCTGGTGCACCGCACGGTCCTGTGTCAGCGTGACCGCGCCGGTCGCCGTGTTGGTGCTCAGCGTGAACACCAAGAAGGCCACATCACCGCTGTGCCCCGATACATAGCCGGACACGGTGTTGCCGCTCTGCGTCAGCACCACCGCCGTGTTGGTCGCGCTGTCGATCAGGTTGGTGGTCACGCCCGGAGCCGAGATGCTCAGGCCATAGCTGGTGGTGGCACCGTCGGCGCCCTGCACAACTGTGAACACACCGGCAAAATTCTGCGTGTCCGTGGCCGATCCTGCCGGGCCAACGCCCGAACCGGCAATGCCGTTGGTCGCCGCGGTCAGATAGCTCTCGTCGACGTTTAGCGCCGGCGCTACGCCGGTGATGGTGATCGACGGGCCGTCGTCCAGGAAGGTCACCGCGCCGCCGACGTTGATCACGCCGCTCGTCGCCGTATCGCCATCCGCATCCGTCACCGTCGCCGTCACGCCGATCTTGCCGGCCAGCGTCAGCGCGTCGTTGTAGGCCGCCGCCGTCGAACCATCGACCAGGTGTTCGAGCGCGACGTTCTGCACCACCGTCAGCTTGCCGTCCGAGCCGATCGACACCGTGAACGCCGTGTGCGTCCCGCCGGCATCCGTGAAGTGGCCCTCGATCGCCGATCCGACCTGGACCAGCGTGATCGCATGGTCGCCCTGCGCCGTCGCCAGCCCGGAGTTCGCATCCGTCACCGACAACGCATAGGCCGTCGTTCCGGCGCCGTCGGCGCCAAAGCTCGACGTCACCGTCACGATCGCCGCAGCGCTCGTTGCCGTCATCAGCGCCGGGTTCAGCACCCCGTCCGTCGTCGAGCCGTTGTTGGTCTCGTCAAGCGTCACCGAGCTGCCGACAACCGCGCTCGTGATCGACGGGCCGTCATCCAGGAAGGTCACCGCGCCGCCGACGTTGATCACGCCGCTCGTCGCCGTATCGCCA
>NZ_JBWJFQ010000034.1:0-58033 GCF_057784235.1 Mesorhizobium sp. CNPSo 4670
CGAGACTTCGGCGCAGGCGCCTGCGGTATCGCCAGACAGCATTTGCACCGACACCCCGACATCGTTCAAACGCTCGACTGCCGCCCTGGCGTCGGCACGCAGCGCATCCTCGAAATCGAAGGTGGCGACGATGATGCCGTCTTTCGTCAGGACCGTTCCGCCATAGCCATGCTTTCCTTCGCCGCCGGTCCGGGCCTTCCATCCGGCCCATCCGCGTCGGCCCAGCCGCCAGATAGCTCCCGCGTCGGCAGCTTCGATCCCAAACCCGGGATGCTCGGTGACGGCATCGAATTTTTGTTGCCTGCCAGGAGAGGCAAATCCGGCGATGGCCTTCGAAAACGGATGACGCGAATGCACGGCCATGTCTCCGGCGATTGCCAGCATGGCCGGGTCGATCGACGACGCATTGACGAGTCGGGGCTGTCCAAGCGTGAGCGTTCCGGTCTTGTCGAACACCGCTGTATCGATCGTCGCCAGGCGCTCCATGGCCGAACCGTCCTTGACCATGATGCCGTTCTCGAACAGGCGCCGCGCGGCGACCACCTGAACGATCGGCACGGCAAGGCCGAGCGCGCACGGGCATGTGATGATGAGAACAGCAATGGCGATGGTGATCGCCCTATGCCAGTCACCGGTTGCCGCCATCCAGCCAAGGAACGTCACGAAGGCGGTCAGGTGAACCACAGGGGCATAGAGCGCCGAAACGCGGTCGGCGATCCGGCGATAATGCGCCCGACCGCCCTCGGCGGCCTCCATCAGGCGAACCATTTCCGCCAGGAATGAATCCTTCGCGGCGGCTGTCGCCTCGATCGTCAGCGAGCCGGTGAGATTGAGCGTACCGGCCTGAACCCGTTCCCCCGACGCCACGGTTTTCGGCGTGCTCTCGCCGGAAACCAGCGAGCAGTCAAGATCCGACGCCCCCTGAACGATCTTGCCGTCGACGGGTATCCTTTCGCCGGCTGCGATCAGCAGCAGCATGCCTGGTTCGATCTCGCCAACCGGCAGGTAATCGCGTGCACCATCGCTGCGCAGGACCATGGCGCCACGCGCCGCCAGCTGCGACAGGCCTTTCACGGCGGTCCGGGCACGTTCCCGCATGACATGATCCAGCGTGCGGCCGATCAACAGGAAGAACAGCAGCGACACCGCCGCATCGAAATAGGCGTGATCGCCATGGTTGATCGTCTCATAGAGGCTCATGGCGTAGGCCAGCGACACCCCGACCGCGATAGGCACGTCCATGTTCATGCGGCCGTGGCGCAACGCATTCCAGGCCGAGCGGAAGAAGATGCCGCCGGCGAAGGCGAGGGCAGGGATGGCGATAAGCGCCGAGACCCAGTGGAACAGGTCGCGGGTCGCGCCTTCAGCACCTGACCAGACAGAGACCGAAAGCAGCATGATGTTGCCCGCCGCGAACCCGGCAACCGCGACGGCGCGGATCAACTCCGAAAGCGTCCTGTCCTTGGCGTCGGCCTCGGGAGCGAAGAGATGCGCCTGGTAGCCGAGCCGTCCAATCGCGGCGACGAACGGTGGAACCTCGTCCCCACGCCACCGGACCGAGACCCGTTTCGTCGACAGGTTGACACGAGCGCCCTCGACGCGCTCGAGTTTTCCCAACGCCGTCTCGATCATCTGGATGCAGGCTGCGCAATGAACCGTCGGCACGGAAAGATCGGTCTGGCGAAGGTCATCGCCAAGCGATCGGCTCGCCAGCCGGATCTCCTCGCTAGATGGTAGAACCGATGTGGTGCTCGAGACATCCAGCGCCATTTCAGCGCCCGGCGCACAACAGCTCATTGCAGCGCTCCATGGGAAATCATGATCCTGCGGACGTCGCGATAGGGTTTCGCCAGACCGGCATCGGCGTCGATCTCGACGATCCAGACGCCGTCCTTCGGCATGTGCTGCGCGGCAAACTCCTGGCCGGAGGCGAGCGCGAGCGTGACGGCCTTGTCCTCTTTTTCGTAGGCGGGATGGCGAAACAGCACCTTGACGCCACGCAAGGGAACAGGCTTGCCGGCGGAGTCGGTGAGCCCGTAGCGAACTTCGCCCCATGCGATGGTCAGCTTGCCGGTCCAGCCGAGCGCTGCCTGCGCGCGACCCTCCTCGGCCTGCTTGTTGAATTGCTGGCTCGCCACATAGGTGTTTTCGACGACAAGGCCGGTCCAGCTCGTGTTGGCGAGCGTCGCCATGGTCAGATTGACCGCGATCACCACCCCGAAAAAGGCAAGGATGATGGCCAACATGTGCCTGCCGGTGAATTCGCGGGATTTCTGCGTATTCGCGCTCATCTGGCGGTCTCCGGCGCGTTGAATGTGGCGGTGTATTCGTCCGCCTCGAAACTCGCCTTGTCCTCGACACGGAACTTGAAGGTCTGCGCTATGCCGCGGATCTGATCGACCGGCTGGCGCACGAAGACCTTCAGCATCTTCAGGCGGTCGGGTTCGACCGGAATGGCGAAGGAACGGCCTGCCGGGATGTCGTCGCCGACCACGCTCATTTCAGCCCCTTGCAAGCCTTGCATGGTGACGACGATCGTCCGTGGCTCGGGGATCATGTTGAGCAGCTTGACCGTGTAGCCGTTGCGGATCGAACCGTCGGACAGCGTGACGAATTGCGGATTGCGGTCATGCAGCACGTTGACTTCGAGCCTGTCGCGCGTCAGCAGCGAATAGAGCAGGCCCAGGCCGATCAGCGACCACAAACCCATGTAGACATACGTGCGTGGGCGAAAGATCTTGCGAATATGGAAATGGGCCACCTTTTCGGAGAACAGGCCATCAGCGGTCCTGACCAGCGACGGATTAACTGAACCGGAGCCGCCCGCGGTCGCCAGCATCATGTTGGCGTTGTAGTCGGAGAGCGTTGCGTATGAGATCAGCCCCCGCTCCTTGCCGAGCTTGTCCATGACGCCGTCGCAGGCGTCGATGCAAAGCGCGCAGGTGATGCATTCGAGCTGCTGGCCGTCGCGAATGTCGATCCCCATCGGGCAGACCGCGACGCACGCATTGCAGTCGACGCAGTCGCCAACGGGCTGCCCTGCTGCTTGCACCTTCTTGGCGTGACGCGAGCGCGGTTCGCCGCGCCAGTCATTGTAGGTGACGGTGAGCGAACTTTCGTCCAGCATGGCTGCCTGGATGCGCGGCCATGGGCACATATAGGTGCAGACCTGCTCGCGCATCAGCCCGCCGAACGTATAGGTCGTCGCCGTCAGCACGGCGACGGTGATGTAGGCGACGGGTGCCGCAGTGCCGGTGAAAAGCTCGCCGACCAGCGTCGGCGCATCGGCGAAATAGAAGATCCAGGCGCCGCCGGTCGCCGCACCGATGACCAGCCAGATGGCGTGCTTCGATACCCGCAGCACGAGCTTGCGGGCAGTCCACGGTCCGGCATCGAGCTTCATGCGCGCGTTGCGGTCGCCCTCGATGGCCCGCTCGACGACCAGAAACAGATCGACCCATACGGTCTGCGGGCATGTATATCCGCACCAGGCACGGCCAACCGTGGATGTAACCAGGAAAAGACCGACGCCGGCCATGACCAGCAGGCCGGCCACATAGTAGAATTCCTGCGGCCAGATCTCGATGAAGAAGAGGTAGAAGCGGCGGTTGGCGAGATCGAGCAGCACGGCCTGGTCCGGAGCAAACGGACCACGATCCCATCGCAACCACGGTGTCAAATAGTAGATGCCGAGCGTGATCGCCATCACCAGCCATTTGAACTGGCGAAAGCTGCCCGAGGCCCGCTTGGGGAAGATCTTCTTGCGCGCGGCATACATCGGCTGGCGCACTTTGGCGGAGTTGACCGCCTCGGCTTCGAGCCGTTCTACCTGCGTATTGTCCAGCACCGGTATCTCCAGTCGCGCGGGCGGCAATCTGCCCATGCCTGGGCCGCCTGCGTAGGGAAGTCTTGCCGCAGGGCAGCGCCACGCGCGTTGATGCAAGTCAAACCGGGTTGCCGAAACAAACCGAGGCCCGGACATGCCGGGCCTCGTCGCTCGGGCGGTGAAGGGATGAGAATAGGCCCCCGCTTCCTATTCTCCGCCGCCAAGCGAGTGAACGTAGACCGCCAGTTCCTTGACCTTGGTTTCGCCCAGGCGTGCGCCCCAGGCTGGCATTACCCCCTGCTTTGGCGCGCGAACCTGAGCGGCGATGGCTGTTTCGCCGGAGCCATAGAGCCATATTGCGTCGGTCAGATCTGGAGCCCCGAGTTCCTTATTGCCTTTTGCGTTGTCGCCGTGACAGGACACGCAATTTTCGGCAAAGACCTTGGCGCCGGGCGCGATCAGGCTTGCATCCTGGACCTTGCCGGAAAGGCTGGCCACGTAGGCGCTCACCTGAGCGATCTGGTCGGGCGTGACGATGTCGCCAAAGGCAGGCATTTCCGACAGGCGCGTGTCCGGATCGGACGCGAAGCGGATGCCGCGCGTGATCGTCTGCTGGATCTGCTCGGCCTTGCCGCCCCAGAGCCAATCGTCGTCGTTGAGATTGGGAAAGCCTCTGGAGCCCTGGGCGCCGGAGCCATGACACTGCACGCAATTGACCTTGAACGCGGCGCCACCGGCAGCAACCGCGAACTCGCGCAAGGTGTCGTCCGCGGCAATCTCAGAAACGCTCTTGGACTCCACCGCCGCAACATACTTGCCCTTGGCGGCTTCAGCAGCGGTCAGTTCGTTCTTGACCTCGTTGCGGCTGGAATAGCCAAGCACGCCCTTGGTTGCCGAGTGCAGCAGAGGCCATGCCGGATAGGCGATGGTGTAGCCGATCGCCCAGACGATGGTGACGTAAAACGTGACGACCCACCAGCGCGGAAGCGGGTTGTTCAGCTCCCGGATGCCATCCCATTCGTGGCCGGTGGTCGAGACGCCAGAGATTTCGTCGATGTGCTCGTCGCTCATGATCACTCGTCCTCAAGGGGAATCCGGGCGGCTTCGTCGGCCAGCTTGCGGCTGCCGGGGCGGAGCGCGAAGGCGATTGCGCCGACAAAGAACAGCGCCATGGCGACCAGACCCCAGCTGTCGGCAAACTCTCGCATCAAATTGTAATCCATGGATAAGACTCCTCAGCGGTAGCCGGCGGCTTCGTCGTAGTTCTTGAAATCGACCAGCGTGCCGAGCATCTGCAGATAGGCAACGAGAGCATCCATTTCGGTCACCTGTTGCGGGTTGCCGTCGAAGTCGCCGATCTTGGCTTTGGGATAGCGGGCTTCGAGTCCGGATGTGTCGGCGTTGGGATCGGCCTGCGCCATCAGATCGGCATTGGCGTGAGCGATCATGTCATCGCTGTAGGGGACGCCGACCCGCCTGTTGGCGACCAGATGCGTCGAGAAGTCCTTCACGTCGATCGGCGCGTCTTTGAGGAACGCGTAGCTCGGCATGATCGATTCCGGGACGACCGAACGTGGATCGGCAAGGTGCTCGACGTGCCATAAATTCGAGTAACGGTCGCCAACCCGGGCGAGGTCCGGTCCGGTGCGCTTCGATCCCCATTGGAAAGGATGATCGTACATCGACTCTGCCGCCAGGCTGTAGTGGCCGTAGCGCTCGACCTCGTCACGGAAAGGTCTGATCATCTGGCTATGGCAGAGGTAGCAGCCCTCGCGCACATAGATGTTGCGTCCCGCAAGTTCGAGCGGCGAGTAAGGCCTCATGCCCTCCACCTTCTCGATCGTGTTGTCGAGATAGAAGAGCGGCGCGATCTCGACGATGCCGCCTACGGTCACCACAAGAAGGGAGCCAACGAGAAGAAGCGTGGCGTTCTTCTCGATGAGTGCATGTCTGTCCATCAGGCTCATTCTCTGGCTTCCTTATTCGGCAGGCTGCAGGGAGGGTGCGGAGCCCGGCATCGGCTCTTCCGCGCGCCGGTATCCGAGGATGGTCATGGTGATGTTCCAGGCCATGATCAGGGCACCGGAGAGGTACATGGCCCCGCCGATGGCGCGCATGACATAATAGGGGTGCATGGCGGCGACGGTTTCGGCGAAGGAGTAGACCAGGAAGCCTTGCTCGTCGTATTCGCGCCACATCAGGCCCTGCATGATGCCGGACACCCACATCACCGCCGCGTAGACGACGATGCCGAGCGTCGCCAGCCAGAAGTGCCAGGTGACCAGCCGCAGCGAATAGAGGCGTTCACGGTTCCAGAGCTTCGGCACCATGTAGTAGATCGCGCCGAACGAGATCATGCCGACCCAGCCGAGCGCACCGGAATGGACGTGGCCGATGGTCCAGTCGGTATAGTGCGACAGCGAGTTGACCGTCTTGATCGACATCATCGGCCCCTCGAAGGTCGACATGCCGTAGAAGGCGATGGCCATCACCATCATGCGGATGATCGGATCGGTGCGGAGCTTGTCCCAGGCGCCCGACAGCGTCATCAGCCCGTTGATCATGCCGCCCCATGACGGCATCCACAGCATGATCGAGAACACCATGCCGAGCGTCTGCGCCCAGTCGGGCAGGGCGGTATAGTGCAGATGATGCGGACCGGCCCAGATGTAGAGGAAGATGATCGCCCAGAAATGGATGATCGACAGCCGGTAGGAGTAGACCGGCCGGTTCGCCTGCTTGGGCACGAAGTAATACATCATGCCGAGAAACCCGGCGGTGAGGAAGAAGCCAACGGCGTTGTGGCCGTACCACCACTGCGTCAGCGCGTCCTGCACCCCGGAAAAGGCGGAATAGCTCTTGGAGCCCAGGAAGGAGGCCGGCATCGACAGGTTGTTGACCACATGCAGCATCGCGATGGTCACGATGAAGGACAGGTAAAACCAGTTGGCGACGTAGATATGCGGTTCCTTGCGCTTTAGGATCGTGCCGAGGAACAGGACGAGATAGGCGACCCAGACGATGGTCAGCCAGATGTCCACATACCATTCGGGTTCGGCGTATTCGCGGCTCTCGGTGATGCCGAGCAGATAGCCGGTCGCCGCCATGACGATGAAGAGCTGGTAGCCCCAGAACACGAACCAGGCGAGATCGCCGCCGAACAGCCGCGCGCGACAGGTGCGCTGCACGACATACAGAGACGTGCAAAGCAGCGCGTTGCCGCCAAAAGCAAAGACCACGCCCGACGTATGCAGCGGCCGCAAACGGCCGAAATTGAACCAGGGCTGGATGTTGAGATCGGGGTAGGCGAGCTGCAGCGCGATGACCACGCCGACCAGCATGCCGACGACGCCCCAGAACATGGTGGCGATGGCGCCGTAACGGACTGGCCCATCCATGTAAGCGGATGCGTCGATGGGAGCGGCAGCTACAAAGCTCGTGTTGCGGATAAGGACGGCGACAAAACCGAGCAGCACAAAAAACAGCACCCACATGTGCTGCCGGAAGGGCTCGTCCACACCGAAGCCAGCGGCCACCAGAGCCGCAAATGTAAAAAGGGCCAAAGCGAAGATTTGTGTGCCGAATTTCATGACATGTCCCCGACCTCGGATTCCGATGCGCGGACGCCAATCCGCCTGGACACCAATTCCTCAGCCGCGTTGTCACCGCCTTGATCCATGTCAAAGCTCAGCGCTTTCGGATTGGGCAGCGTGGTCTTGCAAACCAACCGGGGGCCGCCGTTGAGCCAGACGATAGGACCGGGAACGTCGCTGTTCGGAGCAGGCGATGAAAATCCCGCACCAGCCGATCGATCCTGCAGAGAAGCGGTCCCGGCCGCGGTGATGAAGCGCGCGCACAGGG
This sequence comes from Mesorhizobium sp. CNPSo 4670, assembly GCF_057784235.1. NCBI lineage: Bacteria > Pseudomonadati > Pseudomonadota > Alphaproteobacteria > Hyphomicrobiales > Phyllobacteriaceae > Mesorhizobium > Mesorhizobium sp. CNPSo 4670. The sequence goes on from NZ_JBWJFQ010000034.1 coordinate 7,688, forward strand.
AAAAGCTGCAGCTCTGCGATGCCCTGGAGAGAATTGCAGACGCCTTGCCCAGCGTCGATCGTCTGAAATGTCTCGGCACGGCCAACGCGATCGTTCCGTTGCTGCGCAACATTCATCGATACGAAGAGACGGTCATCTTTCCCGCCTACGATGCCGCTTTGACCGGCAGCGGTGCGAACCTTGCCTCAACCCGGCGATTGCGGGCCGAACATGTGGAAGACGAATGCTTTGCCAGTGAGGTGACCGAAATATTATTGGCCATCGGTCATGGTGAGACAGTCGAGAATCCCGAAACCATCGGCTTCATGTTGCGCGGCCTGTTCGAGAACTTGCGCCGGCACATCGCGTTTGAACGTGAGCACGTCCTGCCGATGATCGGGATCGTCGACCGGGACTAGAGCGTGATGCCGAAAAGTGTGAGGCGGTTTTCGGTCGAAACCATGCTCTATCGCTTTGATTTAGGGGCGGATTCAGATTTCAGGTCGATTCGACCTGAAATCATCCGGCTCTAGGCGCCAGAGCGGCTCGCCAACCGGGTGAGGCTGTCCACCGTCACATGCCGGTTGTTGTCGATCCGGATCACGCCGTCTGTCCGCAGCCGGGTCAATTGGCGGCTCACCGTTTCGATCGTCAGGCCGAGGAAGTCGGCGATGTCGGCGCGCGTGAGCGGCAGGTCGAAGCTCGTCGCGTTGGTGGCTGTATCGAGCGTGGGATCGATGTTTCTGGCAATCATCAGCAGAAAGCTCGCCACTTTTTCCGCAGCGGTCTTGCGTCCTAGCGTCACCATCCAGTCGCGCGCCTCGTCGAGTTCGTTCAGCGTTTGCTTGAGCAGGCGATGCTCGAGCTCCGGCGATTGCTTCATCATCCGTTCGATCGCCGTCTTCGGAAACGAGCAAAGGGAGACAGCGGTCGCCGCTTCCGCGTTGATCTCGCTTTCCACCTTGAAAGGTCGTCCCAGAAAGTCCGGCGCGAACTGGAGGCCGACGATCTGCTGGCGTCCGTCAGAAAGGCTCTTCGTCAGCTTCACCACCCCGGAAAGCACGTTCGAATAGCTGTCGACGGTTTCGGCGTCGCCGATCAGTTCGCTGCCCGGCTCGACACTGTGCCTTGACGAGGTCTTGGCGAGCCCAACCAATTGGTCGGGGTCGAGGGCACCGCAAACGCCGCGATGCCTTGCCTCGCATGATTGGCAAAGCACAGGAATGCCGGCGCTATGAATATCCTCACGCACTGTCATCACGATCGTCCGAGGATCCAGAGTATCGGCAAAATAGCATCGGCCCATTGAAAAGGCCTTGTGGCAGTTTGTCCGGTGCAAGGGCTTTGACCGAAATCAAGGCATTGGCGGCCCGTCGCGGCCATTTTCCTGGCCATGCAAACACAAGGGATGGCGACATGCGACCGGAACTAGCTGCCAGGCTTGGCGAGAACGTGCCGCGCTACACGAGCTATCCGACCGCGCCGCATTTCCATCCGGGGGTCGATGCCACTGTCTGTCGAGGCTGGCTGGAGGCGCTCGGGAATGGCGATGAGATTTCGCTCTATCTGCATATTCCCTACTGCGACAGGCTCTGCTGGTTCTGCGCCTGCCACACCAAGCAGACACGTCACTATGACCCCGTAGCGGCCTATCTCCGCTCTTTGCATGCCGAGATCGCCACTATCGCCCTCATTGTCGGTGGCAAGGCCGGCGTGCGCGCCGTCCACTTCGGTGGCGGCTCTCCGACGATGCTGAAGCCCGAGGACATGGTGGATCTGGGGAAAGCATTGCGGTCCGGCTTCGATTTTCTTCCGGACGCCAAGATCAGCGTCGAAATCGATCCCAATGATATGGATGACGCCCGCCTCGATGCGCTTGCCGAGATCGGCATGACTCGGGCGAGCCTCGGCGTCCAGGATTTTGACCCGAAGGTGCAAAAGGCAATTAACCGCGAGCAGAGCTTTTTGCAGACCAAAGCGGTCGTCGACGGCGTTCGCACACGCGGTGTCGAATCGGTCAATCTGGACCTGCTCTACGGCCTGCCGCACCAGACCAGTGAGAGCGTGTCCTCCACCGTCGCGCAGGCGTTGACCCTGGAACCGGACCGGATGGCATTGTTTGGCTACGCGCATGTGCCCTGGTTCAAGAAGCATCAGACGATGATCGACGAGGCATGGTTGCCGGGTCCGGCGGAGCGGTTTGCTCAATCACAACTGGCCGCTTGTCTTATGCTGAACGCGGGATATGAAGCCGTCGGCTTCGACCATTTCGCCAAGCCCAACGATGCGTTGGCCGTAGCGGCCCGAACCGGCTGCTTGCGCCGCAATTTCCAAGGCTACACGGAAGATCGCTGCGAAACACTGATCGGCCTCGGCCCATCATCCATCAGTCAATTTCGCCAAGGCTATGCGCAGAACATGCCGTCGACCGCCGAGTATGGGCGCTTGGTTTCAGACGGTGGGCTGGCGGCTGTCCGCGGTATCGCACTTTCCGACGACGACCGCGTTCGCGGCTGGATCATCGAGAGGCTGATGTGCGACTTCGCCTTCTCGGCGATCGAACTGGTGGAGCGCTTTGGCGATGCTGGCCAAAGGCTTCTGCTCAAGGCAAGTTCCACTGCTCTTGATGGTCCTGCGCGGTTGCTTGAACTCGATGGCGACAGCTTCGTCGTACCGGCGGAAAGTCGCCCCTTTGTGAGAAGCATTGCGGCGAAGTTCGACAAATATCTTGAAGCCGGCAAGGCCAGGCATTCGGTAGCGGTCTGAGCGTCCACCCGGTCAAAAGTGCTCGCCAGCCCTGAACGGGCCGATGCGCGTTCCGGCCGCGATCAGGTAGGCGGTCGACCAGCCGAGCAGAAGAAAGCCGTTCACGCCTTCCAGCGCCGCTAGCACGCGCCAGTCATGGGCCGGCACCACGTCGCCATAGCCGACGGTCGAAAAGGTGATGGTTGAAAAGTACAGCGCGGTCTCGAAGTCGGGCAGGACGCCGAGCAGGCGGTACACTCCTGCCCACAACCAGACCTCGGCTGTCATGACGGCAAAAAGGCCCATCACCACGCTGATCATTGCAACGACCCGGCTTCGTCGACCATGCATGCGAAATCGCGCCACCAGATGTCCCATCGCACGGGTGACGGCAATGAGGCCGAAGGTGTGAATGGCGACCGTCAGGCTTATGACGATCGTGCCGACGAAGAGGTTGAGAGCCATTCGAGGAAACTAGAAGCCGCGAGGGACGCTTTCCTTGCGTAAAATCAAACCTGGCGCTGGCCTTTCGAGCCTTGAAGCAATCGGTCGGGTTTCGCCAAGTTCGCCTATTGGCCTGCGCCTGGCGCGACGCGACCAAGGCGAAAGAACATCGCCAGTTTCAGGCTTGCCGCGATCCGCTCGGCTCTGTCGACAAACACTGCCGCCGTTTCCGGGTCGAAGAGTTCGGCCGCCGTCTGGCCGAAGAGGGCCTGCCAGATATCGAAATCGGCCTCGGTGACATCCTTAAGTTTGAGGTGCGCCGGCACCGGGCGTCCGTGATAGTCGCCGCTCTTGAGGATGACAGAACACCAGAAGTCCGTCATTTTCTCGAGATGGGGCTCCCAATCCCCGGTGATTTCGCGCGCGAAAATCGGGCCGAGACGCTCGTCCTGTCTGACCTTTGCATAGAATTCGCGGACCAGTTTCCCGATCGAAGTTCGATCAACGCCGCTATGGTTCAGAGCCTGTTCCGCGACAGGACGTGCCCGGTCAACCGGAGCGGATTTTGAAGTCATTCGTGCTCTCTTGTTTCTGCTGCAGTCAGGTCAATCCCAAGCTGCGAATGGTGGTTTGAAAGAAACCTGTCCGGTCGCGCACAAGCCGGAAACCCAGATTGTCGGGCGGCGTTCCTACGGCGCAGCCGCCGCTCTTACCGTCCCGAATGAAGTTCGACATATAGGTGCGGTGGAAGCCCTCCACAGCGTGCACTCCACAATTGTCGATCGAACTCGCAGTGCGCTTTCCGTCGCTGCCTATCGTGGCGTGCGAATAACATGTCGCGGTCCATTCCCAGACGTTGCCTGCAAGGTCTGACAATCCCTTTGAATTGGTGCCGAAGGCCCCTTGAACCCTCGGTTCGGGATCAGGTTTGCGTCCGAGCGCAACCTCCTGGCGATACTGTGTCAGCCACCGTCGCGCCGGGTTGTTCGGGTCGCTTTCGCCACCCTCGATGTCACCTTTGAATCGCTCGCCGGCGGCGTAAGCCCACTCCACATCCGTGGGCAGCCGCCATGCCTCACCTGTGCGGGCTGACAGCCAGGTCGCATAGGCTTCAGCATCGATGTAGCTGACGCCGGTGACCGGCACGTTGCCGATCTTGCGCGAGTCGGCGGGCTTGCAGGCACCGTCCGCCACGCAAAGTCTATAGTCCGACACGCTTACCTGGTATTTCATGATTTCCAGCGGCGCATCGATGGTTTCCTGCACTACAGGCGCTGCGACGGGATGGTTCTGCTTGAGGAATTCCCCGGGCTGTGGGTGATCGAACGAGCCGGGTCCCAGGACCGCAAGTTCGCTCACGGCGACCGGTGTCGGCAGATCCAAAGGAGCCCTGTCGAGCACATGGGTTATGCCCAAGCCGATCAGGGCGGCAGCCGCAGTTGTTCCGAATGCGAAGAGAGGATCGAAGGGCATGGCACCAAGTCCGGCCGCACGTGCAACCTTTTGGCTCAGCCGCAAGGTTGCACTGAAGATCGGATCTCCCGTTTACGAGGCGATCGGCTTGGGTGCTTCGACCTGCATCATCAGATCGTCGTCCCAGGTTCCGTCGACGACAAAGTGCGCGGTTGCACCAAGTTCCACGGCCTCGATCAAATTGTGGTTCACATACGCGTAGATGCCTGGCTGCCGGAACGTGTAGAGCGCCGACCCAGCCGACCCGCCGCGGATGAACCAGGTCTCCAGGTCCTTGGCCGGAGGGTTGGCGAACTTGCCCTGTTCCCAGACAAAGTCGCCATGGCCGCCGATCAGGTGCGGGCGTGTGTCACGATTGGCCTGCGAGTGAACGATCAATATCGTTTCGCCGACCTTCGCCTTCATCGCGTTGTCGCCAGTCAGCGATCCCGCCTTGCCGTTGAACACGACATGGGTGGGGATCAACCCGCGCATGACCTTGACCGTATCATCGTAATTGTCGCCGGCGGTTTCGTATTTCTTGAATTTCCCCTGCTCGTCGCGGGGGACGTAGAAATCGTTCTCGCCGATGTAGAAAATGCGGTCATAGCGAACGGGCTTGCCCTTGTCGTCCTTGAGGCCGTCGCGCGGCAGTATCATCACTGCTCCGCTCATCCCCGACACGACATGCCACGGGATCATCGCGCCGCCAGGCGCACAGTGGTAGACGAAGGTCCCCGTGCGCGTGGCCTTGAAGCGCAGCGTGACCTGCTCGCCGGGATTGACCAGGGTCAGGCCGCCGCCGCCAAGCGCGCCGGTGGCGGCGTGGAAATCGATATTATGGGCAAGCGTATTGGTCTCGGGATTGATCAGCGTCAGTTCGATATAGTCGTCTTGATGCACGACCATCAGAGGGCCCGGAATCGAGCCGTTGTAGGTCATTGCATTGAGCTGCGTGCCGTCGGCATCGATGATCATCGGCTTCTCCTCGATCGTCATGGTGAATTCGACGACCTTTGGACCGCCCTTGGCCACTTGGTCATGGGCGTGGACGAACGGCGGCGCGACGAGGGTGATCTTTTCGCGCGGTAAACTTGCAACTTCCGTTGCACTTGCCACAGCCGGCATTGCAACAACGGCCGCGGCTGCGGCCGCGGTAAGGACAGAACCTAACAAAGCTTCTCGTCTCGTAAGCATTTCCATCTCCTTTGTTCACCGATCTGATGCGCTAAGAATAGTCTGCTCGCGGGCCACGTCTTTGCGCTGGCGCAAATCCGATTTCATTTGTTGCGTTGCTCGATTGACCGGGCGAGTAGCCGAGCCCGGCCGGCCGAGGTTCACTGACTGCCAGCTCCAGATCAGCAACCTTGGATAAGGCAAGCGCCGGGGATGAGAAAGATCGTGTCGCGGACTGCCAATCGAGACCCATACGAAATAGGCCGGACCAGACCGCTCCCCTCGGTCTGTCCGGCCTCTGCCTCCGGAAGATCGCCAACCGGAGGGCATCCTGGAAAAGGCTCAGTTGGAAGCAGTTTTGGTCGCTTCGGCAAACAGTTCGGCAAACACGGTTTTGGCTTTGCCGACCTGCTTGACGGCCTGGGCCGCTTCCAGGTTGGCGGGCTTGCCGACGACGATCAGCGCAACCATGCCCATGCCGTAATGTGGAGCGCACTTGACGCCATAGACGCCCTCCTTGGTGAGGGTCACGATTACTTCTTCGCTGGGCTTCCCTTTGAAAGCTTCAGCACCGTCCGGGATCATTCCTTTGATGCTCTCAGCATTGTGGGATTTGTCGGTCGGCACAAATTTGATCGTGTCTCCGGGCACTGCCCGAACAAAGGCGGGCTGGAAGACCATCGAACCTTTCTCGCCCTTGTTCAGCATCTGCACGACGTGGTCTTCGGCATTCGCGGCACCGGCGACGGAGAGCAGGGCGATGGCCGCGGCGATCAGTGGCAGTTTCATTTGGAAATCCTTTTCTTGAGTTCGTCACGGCTTCAACCGTCGCCTTCTTCTAGGCCGCCAAGCGGCTTGGCGATTTGCGCTGGCGCAAACTCGTGAGCAAAAACATCCTTGGAGCTTCTCGTTTGGCGTGACGCGCGGACGAGAGCCAAAGCATGCGCCCCTTGCCCCGCATCAGTCGCCGTGAGAACACTCTTCGGCAGACCGGCTTGGATGCATTGGCCGCGGTCAAATTCGGGAGGGGACAGAGTTGGTTAGCCTCGATCGCTCGCTGATTGCAGGGCTTTCTGTCTTTGAGGGCGTCGCCGCCACGGATCTCGACCGCATCGTCGGCCAGGCCAGGTCGCTCCGGATAGCCAAGGACCAGCCGGTGTTCGAGCAGGAGCAGGAAGCACATTCCTTTTTCCTGCTGCTCGACGGACACGTGCGCGTCGTGAAATCAACCCCGGACGGTCACGAGGTGACTGTGCGGTACATAAGTCCAGGCGAGTTGATGGGCATCGCCCACGCGCTTGGCCGCACCACCTATCCGGCAAATGCCATCGCTGCCGTCGATTGCGTGGTTCTTGCCTGGGCAAGCCATCTATGGCCGACCTTCGCAGCAAATTTCCCGAGCTTCAGTGCCAACACCTACAAGGCCGTGGGCACCAGGCTGCAGGACGCTCATACGCGCGTCATCGAGATGGCCACAGAACAGGTGGAACAGCGCGTCGCCCATGCGATGCTCAAGCTGGTCAAGCAGGCTGGCAGGAAGACAGAGGAAGGAATCCTGATCGACTTCCCGATCTCTCGTCAGGACATTGCCGAGATGACGGGAACAACGCTCCATACGGTGAGCCGGTTGCTCTCGGCCTGGGAAGACCAGGGATTGGTCAAAAGTGGACGCCAGAGGGTGACCGTCGTCGAACCTCACCGGCTCCTTCTGATCGCGGAAGGCCGCGCCGAGAAAAGTTAGTCAGGGTTGGTGCTTTCGATCGCGGCCCGCAAATCGGAGCCGAGTTGTTCCTCGTTCAGATCGTGCTCGCGTGCCGCGTCGGAAACGGTATGGAACGAAGCAATCGGGCAGCCGACACAAAGCATGCCGTGCTGGAGCACCACCCGGATGGCCGCCGGCGACCGGTGCATGATTTCGTCCATCGTCGCATCGTCGCTGAATTTGAGTTTCATGCCGCTTGCCCACGCTTGGAAGCGGACATGCTGCATCTGATTTCCGGGATGCTCGTTGCGCTGGGACAAAGAGGAACCAGCCGATTGCACCCTCATCACCTATGAACGGCGCAGATCGTCGACCGCGTCAGGAACCGCTTCTCCCGTCCGTTGTCCAGCGAGAACATGCCGCCGCGACCAGGCACTACGTCGATAATGAGATCGGTATGCTTCCACGCCTCGAATTGCGAAGCCCCGATGTAGAAGGGCGCGTCTTCGATGTGGCCGAGCAGCACATCATGGTCGCCGACGATGAAACCGGCACGCGGATAACACATAGGCGAAGAACCGTCGCAGCAGCCGCCGGATTGGTGGAACAGCACCGGTCCATGCTCGGCAACGATCTCCGCGATCAGTTCAAGGGCTGCCGGCGTCGCCGTGACCTTCGCATGCATGGTCTTTTTCCGGATTCAGAATGGGGGCGCGGCCCCTCGCGGAGCCGCGCTGTGAGCCAAACAGAGGATCAGAAGAAGCCGAGCTTCTTTGGGCTATAGCTGACCAGCATGTTCTTGGTCTGCTGGTAGTGGTCGAGCATCATCTTATGGGTCTCGCGGCCGATGCCGGACTGCTTGTAGCCGCCGAAGGCGGCATGCGCGGGATAGGCGTGGTAACAGTTGGTCCAGACGCGGCCGGCCTGGATCGCACGGCCGAAGCGATAGGCGCGGTTGCCGTCACGCGTCCAGACGCCGGCGCCGAGGCCATAGAGCGTATCGTTGGCTATCGCCAGCGCTTCATCGTCGTCCTTGAAGGTCGTGACCGAAACCACCGGTCCGAAAATCTCCTCCTGGAAAATGCGCATCTTGTTATGGCCCTTGAACACCGTCGGTTTGACGTAATAGCCACCCGCCAGATCGCCGGGCAGGACGTTACGCGACCCGCCGGTCAGCACGTCGGCGCCTTCCTGGCGGCCTATGTCGATATAGGACAGGATTTTTTCCAGCTGCTCGGACGAGGCTTGGGCACCGATCATCGTCGCCGGATCAAGTGGATCGCCCTGCACGATCGCCTCGACGCGCTTGAGGGCGCGTTCCATGAAGGTGTCGTAGATCGATTCATGGATGAGTGCACGGCTTGGGCAGGTGCAGACCTCGCCCTGGTTCAGCGCGAACATGACGAAGCCTTCGATCGCCTTGTCGAAGAAGTCATCGTCCTCGGCGACAACATCCTTGAAGAAGATGTTGGGCGACTTGCCGCCCAGTTCCAGCGTGACGGGGATCAGGTTCTGGCTGGCATATTGCATGATCAGCCGGCCCGTCGTGGTCTCGCCGGTAAAGGCTATCTTGGCAATGCGCGGCGAGGATGCGAGCGGCTTGCCGGCCTCGAGGCCGAAACCGTTGACGATGTTGAGCACGCCTGGCGGCAGCAGATCGCCGACAAGATCGGCCCAGAGCAGGATGGCAGCCGGTGTCTGCTCGGCAGGCTTCAGCACGACGCAGTTTCCAGCTGCAAGCGCGGGAGCAAGTTTCCAGCACGCCATCAGCAGCGGGAAGTTCCACGGGATGATCTGGCCGACCACGCCGAGCGGCTCGTGGAAATGATAGGCGACGGTATCGTCGTCGATCTGGGAAAGGCTGCCTTCCTGGCCGCGCACGGCGCCCGCGAAATAGCGGAAATGGTCGATGGCGAGCGGCAGGTCGGCGGCGGTCGTTTCACGGATCGGCTTGCCGTTGTCCCAGGTTTCGGCGCATGCGAGGAGATCGAGGTTTTCCTCCATGCGATCAGCGATGCGGTTGAGGATAAGCGAGCGCTCGGCGACGCTGGTGCGCCCCCAGGCGTCCTTGGCGGCGTGCGCGGCGTCCAGCGCGGCCTCGATGTCCTGCGCATCCGAGCGCGCCACCTCGCACAGCAGCTGGCCGTTCACCGGCGAGTGGTTTTCGAAGTAGCGGCCGGAGCGCGGCTCGGCCCATTTGCCGCCGATGAAATTGCCGTAACGCTTGTCGAAGGGCGCCTTGACCGAGCGTGAGAATTCTACCTTGTTCATGTGTCTTCCTCCCAGAGCTGACGCCGCGGAATGCGACGCTTGGGAAGGGAGACTTGCGATTTCCGCCGCTATTGTCACCGTGCCGAGGACAGCGGGCGGGCGGCATGTGTCGCAGAATTGCGACAGTCATTTGAGGATTCGGAAGGTCAGTGAGGCCTGTGGACATCCAGGCGGTTGAGCTTGCGGTGCAGCGTCGCCCGGCTGATGCCCAGCGCCTGGGCCGCAGCCGTGATATTTCCGTCTGCTCGCGCCAGCGCCCGCTGCAGGACGCCGCGCTCAGCCTCGGCGAGGACTTCGGGCCCGCTCTCGCCCCAACCAAGCAGATCTGCGGCGGGCATCGGCCTGTCGAGACACTGTTGCGTAATTCCAAGCGCCAGGCGAGCCGAACGGGTCGCGCCGACCACAAGGTCGTCCGCATCAACCGCGATCAGCGCGCCCGAACCTCTGTCGGTCACCGGCGCCAGCAGAATTCGGGCCTTTGGGAATGCCATTCTGAAGTTCTCCGCCTCGATCCGACGCACCGCGTCGACCACGGCCACCGAGATAAGGTTGGCGAAGGCTTCGGTCAGATCGGCCCGGCAGGAAGACACGTCGAGCGCAGCCACAAGATCCCCCTGGTGATCGTAGATGGGAGCGGTGGTACAACTGAGCCCCGTGTTGCGCGTATGAAAATGCTGGTCGCGATGGATTGTCAGTGCGCGCTGTTCGACCAGGCAGGTGCCGATCCCATTGGTGCCCTGGCACTGTTCGTTCCAGACGGAGCCAGTCCACAAGCCCCAGGAATGAAACGTGTCGTCATCCACTGGGGCGCCGCGCCGTTCGACCGGCACGCCGTCGCGGTCGGCGAGAAGGACGCAACACCCGACGCCACCCACGGCAAGATAGAGCCGGTCCAGACTCGATTGGGCAGCACGGACAAGCGGCTCGCTGCGTTGCCGGGCCTCTTCGAATTCCGCCTCTGTAAGATAGCGTGGGGGACTGCAATCGGTCGGATCGAGCCGATGCAAATTGGAGGACCGTCGCCAGGAGGCAACCAGAGCGGACCTCGCTGCGGCGTCCGAAGCGATCGCGGCCTGAATGCGGTCGGCATGATGACTGGATAGATCCTCGCCCATGCTTATCCTCCCAAACCTCAACTCTCCCTTTCAGGCCCTGGATCAGGTCAACTGCAAGACAGGGTTAAGCTGTCATTGCGCCCGCTTTTCCGCTTTCAATCGTCACACTGTCAATTCGTCGGAAGAACTAGAAGGGCAAACCACTCCCCACTTCGCTTGGCCGAACCGATGGTCATTCTCGCCCCGAACGTTCGAACATTCTTGTCGAAGCGAACCGTTCAATTGACGTCCTGACAGCATAACCAAACCAGATTGGGCATTCATTGATCGAGAGCAAAGTCTCACACGGCACGCCGCCTGGCGACATCGGATGGATTTTCTCGATGCTCCGGATCACAAGCCGGACTTGCGAAGATTGGGACGTGGAATCGCGTGGAGGAGAAACGCCCTTCAGAAGGGCGTCAGAGCAGAAGCCCTGACGCAAGAAGGCCAAGGTGCCGTATCAGGAGCGATATGGGGTCGGCTCAACGCCGTTGAAGAAGGTCCAGAAACTCTCATAGACCAGATCAGGCCGGTGCTCGGCTGGATAGTGACCTGTCGGAATGGCCCAGCCCCTGAGGTCTGGCGCCCAGGGCGTCCAAGCTTCAATAGGCGTCAGGTGACGGCCAACATGGCTGTTGCTGCCCCAGATCACCATGACCGGGCACTGGATCGTCTTCTTGCCGAAATCGGCTGTGTCCATGGCAAGGTCGAGCGTCACGGTCGCGCGGTAGTCCTCGCACACGGCGTGGATCTGCTCAGGCGTGGTGCAGCGGGCATACTCCCTGAAGGCTTCCGGCGTGAATATCTCCAGGCCCACGCCTTTCTTGTTGAGCTTGTAGTTGATGTAGTAGTCGAGGTCGGCACAGATCAGCTTCTCGGGAAAGGGCGCCTTCTGCGCCATGAAGAACCAATGATAGCTCTCCAGCCCCCATCCAAGGGTGACGTTGGTCAGGAGATGGTAGGTCGGGATGATATCCAGCGCGCAGAAACGGGTGATCCTGGCGGGCTGATCAAGCACCATCCGAAACCCGACGCGGGCACCGCGGTCATGGCCAGCAAGCGCGAACTTTTCAAAGCCAAGCGCGCTCATCACATCAAAGGCGTCTTCGCCCATGGCGCGGAAGCTGTAGGCGGCATGGTCCGCACCGCCGTCGGGTTTCGAGCTGTCGCCATAGCCGCGCAGGTCGATGGCGACCACCGTGAAGGATTTTGCCAGGGAAGGTGCGATGCGATGCCAGCTGACATGCGTCAACGGGTTGCCGTGAACAAGCAGCAATGGTGGGCCTGATCCCGCGACGGCGACATTGATCTCGGCGCCCCTGGTCTTGATCCTCCTGTAGGAGAACCCCTCCATCAAGCTTCCATGCTTGCTTTCCAAGGGCGGCATAGAGGATGCGGCGGCGGCTTCCGAGGCGTGTTGGCTGTCCATGGTGCTCTCCAGATAAGGTCATCCTTAGCCTCGCCCTCAAATTGAATACTGTCAACAATTTTCAGTTGACTTTTCTTGGATGCGGCGCAACATGGCTTGAAAGCGGTCACGAAGCCAGCCTTGCGCGGCCGATATCGGGTGGCCTCACCACCGTCGAGCCGAAGGGGGCATGTCCATGGAAAATCCAGATAAATCCTCGCGCAAGACCGCTTCACCCCTGCCTCGCCTGGCCTTGCTGCTTGGCGATATGACGGGTATCGGCCCTGAGCTCGTTGCTCGCGTGCTGTCGGACGGCAGGCTCTCCGACGTGGCGCGCATTGTCGTTCTTGGCGACCGGCGTGTCCTGGAGATGGGCGCCCGCGACGCCGGCGTAGCGCTTTCGCTCAAGACCGTCCCGGATGTTGCATCCATCGACTGGAATGCAGCCGAAATACCTCTTATCGACCTCGGCAACATCGACCCCGCGGCCTTGCCGCGCGGCGTGGTCTCCCCGGAGTCGGGCAAGCTGACGGGGGACACCTTGGCCGAGGCGGTCCGGCTGGCGATGAAAGGCGATGTCGATGGCATCACCTTCGCGCCGCTGAACAAGGCAGCGCTCCATGCCGGCGGATGGAAATTTCCCGACGAGCACAAGATGTTTGCTCATCTGTTGGGACACAAAGGCTATTTCTCCGAGATGAACGTGCTCGACGGCCAATGGATGTCGCGCGTCACCTCGCATGTGTCGCTTCGCACGGCTCTCGATCAGATCACCCATGACAGCATCATCGAGGCTATCGAACTGGTTAACCGCACCATGCAGCGCGCCGGTATGGACAAACCGCGCATCGCCGTTGCGGCCCTTAACCCTCATGCCGGCGAAAACGGGCTGTTTGGCCGTGAGGAAATCGACCTGATCGGACCGGCGGTCAAGGCCGCGGCGGCAACCGGCATCGACTGCAAGGGGCCTTTCCCCGCCGACACCATATACATCAAGGCCTTCGCGGGCGAGTATGACAGCGTCGTCGCCATGTACCACGACCAGGGGCAGATCGCGACCAAGCTGCGCGGGTTCAACCGCGGCGTGACCGTCACGGCCGGGCTGGAGACCGTGTTCACCACGCCGGCGCACGGAACCGCCTTCGACATCGTTGGCAAGGGAAGTGCATCGACAGGTGCACTGGAAAACGCAGTCCGCCTCGCGGCTCAGCTTGCGCGCCGCAAGGACGCGCAGCGCGAAGAGGCCGCGGCCTGAGCAATTCCCGTCGATCAGCTGGAAAGCAAAATGATACAATCCAACAGTTTTCGCATCGCGGTCATCCCAGGCGACGGGATCGGCAAGGAGGTCGTACCCGAAGGCGTGCGCGTTCTGGAAAAGGTCGCGTCGCGCTTCGGCATCGGGCTGTCGTTCGACTGGTTCGATTTCGCCTCTTACGACTACTATGCCCGTCACGGCCGGATGCTGCCGGAAGACTGGAAGGACAAGATCGGATCGCATGACGCGATCTTCTTTGGCGCCGTCGGTTGGCCGGCCGGCGTGCCCGATCACGTGTCGCTGTGGGGGTCGCTTCTCCAGTTCAGGCGCGAGTTCGATCAGTACGTCAATCTGCGGCCGGTGCGCCTGATGCCCGGAGTGCCGAGCCCGCTCGTTGGCCGTGGTCCCGGCGATATCGATTTCTGGGTCGTGCGCGAGAATACCGAAGGCGAGTATTCATCGATCGGCGGCCGCATCTTCCCGGGCACCGAGCGCGAACTGGTTGTGCAGGAAACGGTCATGACGCGCATCGGCGTCGATCGCGTGCTGAAATTCGCATTCGAGCTTGCCGCCAAGGGCAAGCGCAAACACCTGACCTCGGCGACCAAGTCGAACGGCATCTCGATCAGCATGCCCTATTGGGACGAGCGCGTTGAGGAAATGGCGAAAGCCTTCCCCGACGTACGCTGGGACAAGTATCACATCGACATCCTGACGGCTCAGTTCGTGCTTCACCCCGATTGGTTCGATGTGGTCGTCGCATCGAACCTTTTCGGCGACATTCTTTCCGATCTCGGTCCGGCCTGCACGGGAACGATCGGCATCGCGCCGAGCGCCAACATCAATCCGGATCGCAATTTTCCATCTCTGTTCGAACCGGTCCATGGCTCGGCACCGGATATTGCCGGGCAGGGGGTCGCAAATCCGGTCGGGCAGATCTGGTCGGCGGCGATGATGCTTGACCACCTCGGACATGCTGAAGCAGCTGCCGGGATTGTATCGGCCATCGAGACCGTTTTGGCCGAGCCCTCGCTGCGCACGCGCGATCTTGGCGGCGCGGCCAATACCGTCGAATGCGGCAAGGCGATCGCCGCAGCGCTCTGACTTTCAAATCAATTTTCTCAAGGCCGAGGACGACAGGTCGCCTGCATTGGCTGGGCTGGCCGCTGAGTCCGCGAAACCCACCTGTTAGATAGCCGGGGTTGCGGCCTGCGCGATCGCCGCGGTGTCTTCGAGGCTCTCGATATCCCAGCACAGGTCGCGCAGACGCGTTGTTGCCTTTGCACCCAGAACCGGTTCGGCCAGTCCGCCGAACTTTGCGTTGAGGTCGTCGTCGGTCATCGGCCGCGCCAGGCTGCCGATCGCATGCTCGACATGCCTCTTGAGCACGCGACCGTCCTTGAGCTTGATCGTGACGTGACATTCGTCTTCAGCGACGCTTTGCGACGCCACTGCGCTGACGCGATCGCGCAGCGCAATGACCTGCTTATCGCGCACCTTTGCATCGCTATATTCTGCCTCGCCGGCGCGGCCTTCGATAATGGCGACCGCTGCCGAATGGTAGACACTGAATTTGCCTTCGAGGCCGACCTGCGGGGTCTTCTTGCCGGTCAATTCCAACACCAACGGGTCGACTTCCAGCGCAATGCTTTCGATCTCATCGGCCTTCAGGCCGAATTCATTGCGCAATTGCACGCAGCCGTCGATGATCGGATGGATGACGATGCCGCAAGCGAACGGCTTGTAGGTGTTGAGCGCGATCTCGAAACTCTCTCCCAGGCCTTTGGTGATCTCGTCGAAATTCCGTTCGGTGGACATAACGTGGGCGAAACCGCGCGGCGCCTCGAGCACGCGGTTTGACGAGGTGAAGTCGCGTTGCGCCAGCACGGCAGAGAGCAGTCCGTTTTGCGCGGCGCGGCCGGGATGGAAGCTTTTGCACATGGTTCCGAACATCTCACGAAAACCCGAAGACTGTGTGCCGGCGATGCCGAGCGCCCAGATCATCTGCTGTTCGCTGAGGCCGAGCAGGCGGCCTGCCGCGGCGGCGGCTCCGAAAACGCCGGCGGTTCCGGTGATGTGCCAGCCAATGTCGTAGTGCGCGGGATAGACGGCGTTGCCGATGCGGCATTCGACCTCGACGCCGAGGATGAAGGCATGCAGGAGATCGCGGCCGCTCACCGTCTGCATCTGAGCCAGGCTGAGGATCGCGGAGGCGACCGGCCCGGCCGGATGGATGATGGTCCTCAGATGTGTGTCGTCGAAATCGAAGACGTGGCTGGCGATGCCGTTGATGAGCGCGGCGTTCAGGGCGTCCAGCCGTTCGCTACGGCCGAGGATCGCAGCCTGATCCTTGCCGGCGAACGGTGACACCGCAGACAAGGCAATGTCGACGCTCGGATGTTGCGAGCCGCCTACCGCGCAGCCGGTCCAGTTGAGGAAGGAGCGCACCGCTTCGCGCCGGACGTTTGCCGGTACGCTGTCCGCGGATGCCGACACGACATAGCGCGCCAGAATGGCTGTAACGTCCATCATTTGATCTCCCTGGATCGCCGTCGGGCACCGCCCGGTGCATCGGCGTGCTTGCTGATTGGCGTGCATCACGCCATGAAGGCACCGCCATTGACGTGGACGGTCTGGCCGGTGATGTAGCGAGCCGCCGGTCCGCAGAGATAGCGCACGAGCAGTGCAACCTCCTCGGGTGTTCCACGCCGCCCGACAGGCGGCAGTTTCCCGGCATGATGAGAAGGCTCTTCGCCGGCACGCTGAGTGTCGATCATGCCAGGCGAAACGCAATTGACCGTGATGCCTTCACCGGCAAGGTCATGGGCGAGCGCCCGGGTGAATCCGGCTAGGCCCGCCTTGGCCGCGACGACATGCGCGCGACCGCTGGCGCCGGTATGAGCCGACAGACCCCCAATGTTGATCACCACGCCTTGTCCTGATTTCTTGAGATGCGGGAGCGCCGCATGGGCGGTGAGGAATGCACCATCGAGGATGATCGAAAGCACTTCGCGCCATTCGGTGAAACTCAGATCCGCGAACGCGGTTTCGCGTCGCACGGCGGCGCTGTTGACGAGAATGTCTATGCCGCCGAACAGCCGGACAGCCGCGCCGACCAGCGCGTCGACGGCATTCGGATCGACGACGTCTGCCAGGACGGCCGAAGCCCTGCCGCCGGCAGCCATGATCTCGTTGACGACAGCTTCGGCTTCGGCGCGAGATGTGCGTGCGTTCACGACCACCGCGGCCCCGGCTCGAGCCAGTTCCAGCGCCATCACGCGCCCGATGTTGCGTCCTGCACCGGTCACGATGGCGACGCGCCCCTCAAGTTCCCGCGCGCCGTTCATGCGATGTCCGTGGTTTTTGCGGCACCGCCGGTCGAATGTTCCGTGTCGGTTGCCGCTGGCAGGGTCATGCGGCTCTTGCCGCTGAGCACATGCGCAAACGCTGCATCCATGGCTGCCGTGGCGTCGCCCGCTCCCAGCGCTGCCACGATGCGGCGATGCTCGATATTGGATACGGTCAGGCCGCCGCCTTGCAGCAGCGCCCGCTCCCGAAACAGGTGCAGTTCCTTGACGAGCTCGGAATAGGCTTTGTGCAGCCGGCTGTTTCCGGCAAAGCGCAGGATGGAATCGTGGAATTCCAGATTGAGCGGATAGTAACTGTCGAGCGAATTCGCGAGAACCGCTTCTTCCATGCGATCGAGTAAACTCTGGAGTTCTGAAATCTGCTCCGGCGTCACCTTGGTCGCCAGCAGCCGCGCCGCCGATGCAAACAGGCCTGCTCGCACGTCGTAGAGTTCGGCCGCCTGTTCCTCGCCAATCCTGCGCATGAACACGCCTCGATTGGGCACGAGCTCGAGCAAGCCTTTTTCGGCGAGCGCGCGGCAGACTTCGCGGATCGGGCCGCGGCTCACCGAGAAGCGGATTGCCAGCGTATTCTCGTTCAATCGCTCACCAGGGGCAAATTCTCCCGACAGGATGAGGGTTTCCAACTCACGTCGAAGGACGCTCGTCAGGGAGTGGTTCTGGAGAAATTCAAGCTCGGCCCTCATGGGGTAGTGATCGACTATTTACTGCAAACTGTCAACAGAATACAGTGCCGCCGACGCAGCGATCGAGCACATCCCTGGTTTGAAAGCAGGAAAAATCGGAGGTTTCATGGATCAAATGGATGTCCCGCTGGCGCCCTACACGTCGCCCCCACCAAGCCTCCTTGAGCTCTTCCTGGCGTTCACCAAGCTCGGCATCACCAGCATTGGCGGTGGTGTGAACGGCATGATGCACACGGAATTCGTGGTGAATCGGCGCTGGTTCAGCGACAAACAGTTTCTGTCAGGGCTGGCGCTCAGCCAGTCCCTTCCTGGTGTCAATGTTGCAAACCTGGCGCTCTGGCTCGGGTTTCAATGTCGCGGTGTCGTCGGAGCCGTGGTGGCGCTGGCGGCGGTGGTGCTGCCCCCCGCGGTCGCAATAGTCCTGATAGGAAATATCGTGCTGAGGCTGAGCGCCGATCCCGCGATCGGCGCTATGCTCGTGGGTCTGGCGGTTGCGGCCGCCGGCTTGTCACTGTCAGTCGGCTACCTTGCCATGCGCTATGCGTGTGTCGACGCGGTTTCAATTGCCCTCTTCACGTGCACGCTGATCGGCGCGACGGTCTTTCATTTCTCGGCTCTCGTCGTTGTGGCGGTGCTTGCACCCATCGGCATCGGCGTCGGCTTTGTAAGAAGCCGCCATGAAAGACGATAATCTGCTTGTCAGCCTGTTTCTGGTGTTCGCGCCTCTGTCCTTGATGGCCATCGGCGGGGGAGCCTCCATTCTGGGCGAACTGCAGCACAGCGTTGTCGACAACCAGCATTGGTTGACCAACAAGACCTTCCTCGACATGTTTGCCATCTCACGCGTTGCGCCCGGACCGGGAACCCTGATTGTCACGCTGATGGGTTGGCATCTTGCCGGATGGGCGGGCGCGATCGTTGCGACGATTGCGATTTTTGCGCCGTCGTCGCTGCTGGTGATCGTGATCGCGCATTTCTGGCACAGCCGCCCCAATGCGGCATGGCAAGGGGCTTTGGTTTATGGCCTGGCTCCGCTCGCCGCAGGGCTGGTGCTGTCAAGCGTGTTCACTCTCTTGAGCAACGCGAAAGGCGGATGGATTGCCTGGTGCGTGGCAATCGTGGTCGCCGTTGCCGCGCGGACAATTCGTTTGGGTCCACTGACGCTGATGGCCGCTGGATCGTTGGTCTTTTGCGGGCTGTTGTGGGCCGCCGGATAGCGCGCCGCAAAGCCATTTCGATTCAACGCAGATGGCAGCGCTTTGCAATTCGCGCAGATAGTCGTCAGTTAATTGTTGACAATTGACAAAATTAGACCGACCTTTAGTAGGAGGCACAGGCGCATCGCGTTTGTGAGGAAATGTTTCGGGAGGACCGATGGCCTTTGTGGAACTCGATAAGCTGACCAAGCGCTACGGCAAGTTGACGGTGGTCAACGCGGTCGATCTCGCTATCGAGAAGGGAAAGCTGGTGTGCCTGCTCGGACCTTCGGGCTGCGGCAAGACCACGACCCTGCGCCTGGTTGCCGGCTTCGTTCAACCGTCGGACGGTCAGATCCGCGTCGGCGGTCGTGTTGTGTCGTCGCCCCACGCCAGCGAACCGCCGGAAGCGCGCAACATGTCGATGATCTTCCAGAGCTATGCGCTCTGGCCGCATATGACGGTGTTCGAGAACATCGCCTACGGCTTGCGGCTTCGTCGCATGGGCAAGGCCGATATTCAGACAAAGACAGGCCGCATCCTCCAGGCGACCAAGCTCGAAAATCTGGCCGAGCGCTATCCGGGCGAGTTGTCGGGCGGTCAGCAGCAGCGTGTTTCCCTGGCGAGGGCCCTTGTCATCGAGCCGGAGACGCTGCTGCTCGACGAGCCGCTTTCCAACCTCGACGCCAATCTTCGCGAGGAGATGCGGTTTGAAATCCGCCGCCTTCACGACGAGTTCCGGTACACGACCGTTTACGTCACGCACGATCAGACGGAGGCCATGACCGCTGCCGATGTCATCGTGGTGATGAACCAGGGCAATGTCGAGCAGGCCGGTTCTCCCGAAGACATTTACGAGCGTCCGCGTTCGGAGTTCGTTGCACAGTTCATCGGCGGCACCAACATCTTCAAGGGCAAGCGGGTCGGAACGGACACCGTCGATTGCGGCAACGGTCTGCTGCTGCGCTGTGGCAGCGGCGACTATGCCGCCAACGGCCAGACCGCCGTATCCGTACGGCATCACGATCTGCATCTCACCAACGAGAAACCGAAGGGCGATCCGAGCAACTGGGCCACCGGAAAGGTCGTGCGCCAAGTCTATCTCGGGTCGCATCGCGATTATCTTGTCAATCTATCAGGTGGCGAAACCGTGCGGGCGATCGCGCCTGTCGATGTCGCGGTCCCGGAAAACCAACAAATTTGGCTTCATTGCCCACCTGATCGTTGCCGGGCGCTCGCACACTAGGGAGAGAGAGAATGTCCAATAAGAAAGTCGCAGCAGGCGCGCTTTTTGCAGCCTTGGCATGGGGTCAATTGGCCTGGGCGGGTCCGCCCGAACCCTACAAGGTTACGGACGACTTGGTTGCCGCGGCAACCAAGGAAGCGTCGGTCGTCTACTACACCTCCACCGATGTCCAGGTCGCCGAGAAACTGGGCGCTGCATTCGAGGCGCACTATCCAGGCATCAAGGTCCAGGTGGAAAGGGCCGGCTCCGAGCGCGTCTTTCAGCGCATAGGTCAGGAATATTCGAGCGGCATTCACAACGCCGACATCATCGAAACCTCCGACGCATCCCATTTCCTGACGTTCAAGGAGCAGAACTGGCTGACGCCGGCCGTTCCGGAGGATGTCGCCAAGATGTGGCCGGAAAAGGATCGTGATCCCGATGGCTTTTATGCGGCGTTCCGCGCCACGCTGACGGTAATTGCCTACAGGACAGATCTGGTCAAGGAAGGAGACGCCCCGAAGACCTGGACCGATCTGCTCGATCCCAAATACAAAGGCAAGCTGGTGAAGTCGCACCCCGGCTACAGCGGCAACGTGATGACCGCCACCTACGCACTCAGCCAGCTTCTCGGATGGGACTATTTCGAGAAATTGGGCAAGCAGGGTGTGATGCAGGTTCAGTCCTCGACGGAGCCGCCGAAGGTCCTCGCCCAGGGCGAACGCCCGATCCAGGCGGACGGCAACGAATACAACGTCTTCATCCTCCAGGACAAAGGCGTGCCGATCAAGGCGGTCTATCCGGCGGAGGGAACCTCGATCGCTTACGGCAACGCCGCGATCCTGGCTTATGCTCCTCATCCGAACGCGGCCAAGCTGTTCTATTCCTTCATGTTCTCGCAGGAAGCGCAGCAGTTGAACGACGATTTCGGCGGTTTGCGTTCGGTTCGCCCGGACGTGAAGGAGAAATCCAACCGCACGCCGCTCTCCCAGATCAAACTTCTCGACTCCGATCCGTCGAACGTTCGGGATGCCGTCGAAGAGATCAAGCAGAAGTACGAAGAGTATTTCGGCACGTAAGCAAAGGCTCGGCACCGGCCACGGATCGGTGCCAGAATGAGGATCTTGCGATGTCGTCACCGGCGACATCGCCACATCCCTGGGCAGATCGGCGGTCGATCCGCCGACGTCGGATCAAACTCAGAGGTGACCAGGTGACCATCGCTGCATTGTCTCCCGATACCGCCAACAGGCGACACCTCGGCAGGTTCGATTTGTCGACGCCGCTCTTCGTGCTGCTTGCAGTGGTTCTGTGTGTGCTGGTCCTGCTGCCTTTGTTCTGGCTGGGATACTACGCCCTCACCAACAAGGCTGGTTCACCGACCCTGGCGAACCTGGCCCGTCTCTTTACCGATGCCACAATTCGCCGAGCTTTCCTTATTTCGCTGGGCATGGCTGGTTGCGTCGGCGTGTTCTCGTGCCTGGTCGCCACACCGCTCGCCTGGCTCGTCGCGCGCACCGACATGCCGGGGCAGCGCCTGGTCCGCAGCCTGGTGACGGCATCCTTCGTGACGCCGCCATTCCTGGGTGCCATTGCCTGGGCGATGCTGGCCGCGCCCAACAGCGGCATCCTCAACAACATCTACCGCTGGGCATTTGGCCTCGATCAATCGCAGGCGCTGTTCAACATCTACACTTTCACCGGACTGGTGTTCGCGGTCACCTGCTACTCTTTCCCCTTCGTCTTCACGCTCGTCGCCAACGCCTTCGACAAGGTGCCGTCCGATCTTGAGGAAGCGTCGGCGATCCTCGGCGGCAAGCCAGGCACCACGTTGCGGCGGGTGACGCTGCCGATGGTGCTGCCGGCGATGCTCGCCGGGTCTCTGGTCGCCATCGTCCAGGCCTTCACCATGTTCGGTTCGCCGGCGATCTTGGCGCTGCCGGCCGGGTTCCACGTTCTCACCACCAAGATCTGGAGCTTCTTCCAGTTTCCTCCACGGCTTGACCTTGCGGCAGCGAGCGCCGTGCCTTTGCTTGTGGTCACAATGCTCTTGCTGTGGGGGCAGAGATGGCTGCTTGGGCGCCGTGGCTATACCGTGCTCGGCGGCAAGAGCGGCACCCCGCGGCGTGTAAAGCTGGGCAACTGGAAATGGCTGGCTGGCGCATACGTCCTGTTCATCCTGTGCGTGACGATCCTGTTCCCCTACCTGGCCTTGCTCAAGGTGGCGCTGACCCACAACATTTCCGAACCGCTCAGCTGGAGTTCCTTGACGCTCCATAACTTCAATTTCGTGCTTTTCGAATTCTCCAGCACGCGGCTCGCCATCTGGAACACCCTGATCCTCGGCCTCGCGACGGCAACGATCGCGACCGGCATAGCTCTTGTCGTGTCCTATCTGGTTGCGCGCCGCGCGGTGCCGGGCGCCTCGCTGCTCGGCATGCTGGCGACCGCGCCAATTGCGATTCCAGGCATTGTGCTGGGCGTCGGCCTTTTCCTGGCCTATGCCAATCCGACTTTCGGTCTCTACGGCACGCTGTGGATCCTGCTGATCGCGTTCCTGACGATTGAGCTTCCGGCCGGTTACCAGCAACTGTCATCGGCCTTCCATGGCGTCCATCCGGAACTGGAGGAAGCCAGCCGGATACTGGGCGCCACGCGCCTGAAGACCCTTTGGCAGATCACCGCGCCATTGTTGCGCACCAGCCTGATCGCGGCCTGGTGTTTCGTCTTCATCGGCACCATCCGGGAACTGTCGGCGACGGTCCTGCTGACGACGGCGCAGACCAAGCTGGTCTCGGTCATCATCTACGACCTCAACGAAAGCGGCGACTACGGCGCGATTTCGGTGCTTGGTATTCTGCTGCTGGTGGTTTCGTTCACTGTCGTCTTCATAGCCAACAAGGTTCCGGTTCTCGGCGGCGCGGCTCCGAGGAGCGGCAGTTGATAGGTTACAGCTTGGTTCCACAGCAATTATCGGCGTTTCGCTTGACAAGAGGAAGTATCGTCTCAGTCATGGGCTCGATTGGACGCGTCGGCATCAATTCGATGAGGGAGACCAAACCATGGATGATGCGCAGGCAACGCGTTGGCGCCCATCAGGGCCGGACCAGGCAAGCGGCATATCCCGTGACGCATTGAATGGAATTCAGGCCCATGGCTAACGAAACCGAGAACATGCAGGGATTTTCGCCCATCGACTTCTTGCGCACGCGCTCGCTTGCCAATGTCGTGCAGCACGAAATAGAGCGAATGATTGTCGAGGGGGAATTCACACCCAACGAGAGGATCAACGAAAACGCCCTGGCCCAGCAACTCAAGGTCAGCCGCGGACCGATCCGCGAAGCGTGCAGCGCGCTCGCCGCTCTTGGGCTGATCCAGGTGATTCCCAATCGCGGGTTCTTCGTGCGCGAACTCAGCGAAGACGAAGCCCGTGATGTCTCGGAGGCCCGTGCCTACATCTTCGCCTGCATGACCATGAGTGTTGCCGAGAGGATCACCGACCCCGAGGTCGCCAGGCTGCGCGCGCTCGTCGACCGCATGGACGCGCTGGCCAAGACCGGTGAGGTGAGCCAGTACTACCCGGTCAATCTGGAGTTCCATTCCGAACTGGCCAGGATGTGTGGCAACGCACGTCTGGCGCAGATCTATCTTGGCCTCGCTCGCGAGCTTCATATCCAGCGCTATCGAGCATTGGCCAGTGGCGACGTGCTCGACATATCCAACCGCGAGCACAGGGCAATAGTTGAGGCTGTTGCCGCCCGCGACTCGCAACGGGCTTTCACGGCCGGGCGGGAGCATATCGTCAATGGCACCTCGCGAACGCGCAGGGCCAGCGTCGCTTTGCGCCACGGCTCCGACTGACCCCCACAGGGGCGACTCTCCACCCCATACCTGTAGTCGAGGTCGAGGACAGATACCGCGACAGCATTTTGTATGCCGGCGGCGGCGACTGTCCGACGAACTGAAAACTTGGTTGCCCTGTCGACAAAAAATTGTTGACAGTTTACCAAAACTGCCTTCCTACTCGTCTGCATCAGGCGGCCATGACATGGAGTCGAGCTTGAACTCGATGCCTGGCTGGGCCGCTACACGTTCGATGGAGAGGACTATCAATGCACGACACCGCACCTGCAGGTCTCACGAATTATGTGGCGGAATTCGTCGCGTCGGCCACTCCAGAAGATCTGCCGGACGACGTCGTGGCCCTTGGCAAGAAGTCGATACTGGACGGCATCGGGCTGGCTCTTTCAGGCTCGGTCGCGCAAAGCGGCGACCTCGTCCGCCGCCATCTCGATGAGCTTGGACTGATGCCGGGCGCCGCGACCGTAATCGGGGCGGGCCGCAAGGTTGCACCGCGCTTTGCGGCATTCGCGAATGGTGTCGGCATCCATGCCGATGATTATGACGACACCCAGCTGGCCGTCGCCACGGATCGCGTCTACGGCTTGCTGACTCATCCTACGGCGCCGGCATTGCCCGCCGCTCTGGCCATTGGCGAACAGGTCGGCGCCTCGGGCAAGCAGGTCATGCTGGCTTACCATCTCGGCGTCGAGGTCGAGTGCAAGATCGCCGAGGCCATCGCGCCCCGCCACTATCAGACGGGATTTCACGCGACGGCCACTTGCGGAACGTTTGCCGCGGCCGCGGCTGCTGCGTGGCTACTGCGTTTCGACGCGAAAACCACGGCTCGCGCGCTTTCGATCGCAGGCAGCCAGTCGGCTGGCTTGCGAGAGAATTTCGGCACGATGACCAAGCCGTTCCATGCCGGGCGCGCATCGGAAAGCGGTGTCGCCGCCGCACAGTTCGCCGCCCATGGATGGACTGCTACCGACAAGATATTGGAGGCCCCGCGCGGGTTCTTCCAGGCGGCCGGCGGCGGTTATGACGAGAACGCCATCCGCGGACGCCTCGGCGCTCCCTGGACGTTCGCCAACCCGGGCATCTCGATCAAGCCGCATCCCTCGGGTTCGTTGACCCATCCCGGCATGACTGAGATGGCGCGCCTCATCCGCGAGAATGGCATCAAGGCCGGGGATGTGAAGCACGTACGCATCGGCACGAATTCCAACATGCCGAACGCCCTGATCCATCACCAACCGCATGATGAGTTGCAGGCCAAGTTCTCCATGGAATTCTGCATGGCAATCCTGCTGCTCGACGGCAAGGCCGGGCTTGGCGAGTTTACGGATGCGGCAACGCAACGCGACGACGTCAAGGCCATGATCGACAAGGTGGATTTCGTCATCGACGAAAAGGCCGAGAAAGCAGGCTATCACAAGATGACGACGATCATCGACGTCACGCTCAATGATGGCCGCGTCATCCATGGCGAAGCCGATTTCGGCAAAGGCAGCCCCGCCAATCCGATGAGCTACGAAGAGGTTGCCGACAAGTTCCGGGACAACGCGGCTCATGCCCGCCTTGCCCGTTCGGCGGCTGACGAGGTCGTCGCGCTGGTGCGCGACCTCGAAGAACAGCCCTCGCTCGAGCGGTTGATGGCCCTGGTCGCCAAGGCCGGCTGACGGTCTTCGTGGCGCTGCGCCGCAGCCGGCATTCAGAAAGGTTGGTTCGATGGCCCATCTCACGATCGGCATCCTCAACGGCGATGATATCGGACACGAAATCGTGCCCGCTGCCGTGCGCATCGCCCAGGCCGCCGCGGCGCGAACGGGTCTCGACATCGACTGGCGGCCGATGCCGATTGGCCGCTCGGCACTCGACACACACGGCTCGACGATGCCCGAAGGCACGCTCGAGACGCTTTCGACACTCGATGGCTTCATACTCGGTCCGATCGGACATCGCGCCTATCCAAAGGTGATTGGCGCGATCAACCCGCATCCGATCTTGCGCAAGCACTTCGGCCTTTTCGCCAACGTCCGTCCGACCCGTTCCTTCCCCGGTCTCGGCGCACTGTTCGACGATGTCGATCTCGTCATCGTGCGGGAAAACAATGAGGGCTTCCAGCCGGATCGCAACGTGGTTGCCGGTTCGGGAGAATTTCGTCCAACGCACGATACGACCATTTCGGTCCGCGTTATCACCCGTGCCGGCAGCTATCGCGTAGCCAAGGCCGCACTCGAACTTGCCAGAACGAGGCGCAAGAAACTGACGATCGTTCACAAGGACACCGTGTTCAAGCTCGGCTGTGGCATGTTCGTGGAGGAGTGCTACCGGGCCGCCGAGCAGTTCCCTGACGTTGCTGTCGACGAGGTCATCGTCGACACCTTCGCCATGCGGTTGCTTCGCGATCCCCAGACATTCGATGTCGTCGTCACCACCAACATGTTCGGCGACATCCTGAGCGACGAGGCAGCAGGCCTCGTCGGCGGGCTCGGCATGGCGCCCGGCCTGTGTATCGGTGAAGGCAACATAGCCATGGCACAGGCGGCGCACGGGTCTGCTCCCGATATTGCCGGAAAGGGCATCGTCAATCCCTATGCGATGGTCGAATCCACCCGCATGCTGCTGGAGTGGCTCGGCCACAACCGCGGCATTGCAGAGGCGCTCGCCGCGGCGTCCATCATGGCGCAAGCCACCATCGCCGCGCTCTCGCGGCCAGAAACGCGCACGGGCGACATACGTGGGATCACCAACACCGAAGGAATGACCAGCGCCATCGTCGCTGCCATCGAGAAGGAATCTGAAAATGTCCTTGCATAAGATCGCTGTCATCGGCGGCGATGGTATCGGCCCGGAGGTGGTCGAGGCCGGCGTCAAGGTGCTGGAAACGCTGGCAGACGTCGAGCCAGGCCTTGCCTTCGATTTCAAGCGCTTTGACTGGGGCTCGGACTATTATCGCCGCAACGGCCGCATGATGCCGCAAGATGGTCTGGCTCAGATCGAGGGCTTCGATGCCATCTATTTCGGTTCGGTCGGTGATCCGAACCTTCCCGACGATATCACGCTCTGGGGTCTGCGTCTGGCCATCTGCCAGGGGTTCGACCAATACGCCAATGTGCGGCCGACGCGTCTGCTGCCCGGACTGACCGGTCCGCTGCGCCCCGAACTCGGCAAGCAGATCGACTGGGTTATCGTCCGCGAAAACAGCGAGGGCGAATATGCCGGCGTCGGCGGTCGCGCCCATCGCGGGCTGCCGATCGAGGTCGGCATGGATGTCGCCGTCTTTACCCGCACCGGCATTGAACGGATCGCCCGCTTTGCCTGCGATCTTGCCATGTCGCGCCCCCGCAAGCTGCTGACCGTGGTGACAAAGTCGAATGCACAGCGCCATGGCATGGTGCTCTGGGACGAAGTCGTGCGCGAAGTGGTGCGCGACCACCCTGGTCTGACTGTCGACTGGATGCTGGTCGACGCGATGACCCAGCGCATGGTCAACAAGCCTGGCAGCATCGACACGGTTCTGGCGACCAACCTCCACGCGGACATCCTTTCCGACCTGGCTGCAGCACTTGGCGGGTCGCTCGGCATCGGCTCGACATCGAACATCGATCCGTCGCGCAATCGTCCGTCGATGTTCGAACCCATCCATGGTTCGGCCTTCGACATTACCGGCAAGGGCGTCGCCAATCCGCTTGGATCGTTCTGGACGGCGAGCTTGATGCTGGACCATCTGGGTGAGCAGGCTGCATCGCGACGTCTCATGGTTGCGATCGAAACCGTCACCGGTCGAGGAGAATATCTTAGCCCGGATCTTGGTGGCGCAGCCAACACCGCCGAAGTAACGGCCGCTGTGATTGCTGCGCTTGCAGGCGTGAACAGTCCAGGATCCTGAGGCTTACCCGGACAGCGCGGGGACTGTCCTGTCAACCACCGAGGCCGTCGCGGATCGCGCTGAAATAGCCGTCGACTCCGACCTGTTCGCTCTTCAGCGCAACCACCAGTCCGTCGATCGCCGCAATGCGCGAATAGGCGGCGCATAGCGGGGACCCTGGCGAGGCAGGCAGCGGCATCCGCACAGTCAGGGCGTCGTGCTCTTCACTTGGCCCATTGCGGAACGTGCAGCAGCTGACGCAGGCGGATTGGCAATCCGGGCGAAGCGCGCAATTCGGCACAGCTGGCCTCCCATCGCCCGAGGTATTCGGCGATCGGTAGACCGGTGCGGCCGGGCCAGCGGTTGAGTGCACCCAGTGCCTCGACGCAGTCCGGCGCGCGGTCGTATTCGGCGAGGATGGTCACGGACATCGCCTGGGCGAATGGATTGAGGCCGGGTATTTCGATCTCGCTGCGATGGTCGCCGAACCACGCCGCGGCGTCGCTGGTGAGCCCCTGGCTGTCGGCAAGGGCGGTATAGCTTCGGATGATGTTTTCGCGATACTTGGCAATGGCATCGCCGAAGGCGTTGTCGCCGGCGAAGGGCGGGGCCTCCTTCCAGCTTTTCGCCAGACGCCCGAGCCCGCGCAGCGAGTGGGCCTCCACCATTGCTTCCTCGAGCCACTGGCAGGGCGCCGCCGGCTTGGCGTCCGCCTGCCAGCTGTTGCAGAGTACATGGCCGAGCTCGTGGCCGAACTGGTAGGCGAGCTTCGACCAGTCACGCTCGCCGATATCGACGATGATCCAGGCCATGCTGCTGCCGTCCGGATGCAGCCAGATCGCCGGCGTGCCGGAAGTGTGCTCGTCGACACGCAGCCGCGTCGGCTGGCGGTCGGAGAGCAGCCGGACGCCGTCAAGGCATGCATGCCGCATGCGCTCGACGACCTGATCTGCCGCGCCCTCCAGCATGCGGCCCCAGTCGCCGGCAAGCTCGATGGGTGCGGTGAGGAGGGTGGAGGGAGCGGCCATTGCAGGAGTAACGCCCCAGCAGGTCAACTTGGGCTGAGCAAATAGCATTGGTGCGCTTCCTGCGCCAAGGATGAAATCACGCCGTTTCATATTCGCTCTGCCCTCCAAGCCCTTCTGATACCGCCTTTCAGCATGACGCTCGTCTTTGGCAAAATTCAGAAAGTCGCTTACCTTGCGATGGAACCAAGAGAGGCTATCGTCATGAATGCGGATCCTGATCGTATCGGCTCAGCCAGCCGCCTTTTCACCTCACATGGTACGACGTTGTTCGTCGATCCGAGCTCAAACGAACTCCGACATGGACCTTTTGAGGCCACTCCTTTCAATACTGTATTGATGCCAGAGGGCGGAGAATCAGACCCCAAACTCTCCGACGCATACTTAAATCAAGATATAGTTAGACTTTCTTCATACTCAAATGGGTTTTCCTTCAAAAAGAATGATGGAAGTAACTATGACGATAGTATCAACTCATTTGCCCTCGTAAATTTTAACAAGAAGGAATTCGGGCTGAAGAAAAGCGGATTGTTCCTCAGCGCGGAACCGGATGGCCGCGTTTCGCTATCGAGAACAGAGTGCAAAAGCTGGGAGCTGTTCCATTTTCGGCATGATGCTTCCGAGGTAAGCGGATCGATAGTTAGGCATCGGATTGACGGTCAGATAGTGAATTTCTTTATATCGAACCGAGCCGATTACATTCAATCGTTGCTGCTACGTGGAGATTTTTATGACCGCGAGGCGCTCAATCTCATCAGGCGTCAATGTCTACCGGAAAAAACATTCGTCGACATAGGTGCCAATATCGGCAATCACTGCATTTTCCTCTCAAAATTTTGTAATCCATCCGAGGTGATCGCGTTCGAGCCCAATCCAGCTGCGATAGCCATACTTAGGATAAACATGTCACTCAACGGATGTTCGAAAGTCAATTTGGACCATCTTGGTTTGGCGCTGTCGTCAAAATCTGGGACAATGCGCGTACATTATCCATCAATCGGAAATATTGGTGGCGCTCAAATGTTGCCGGACGACCTTGGGGACGTGAAATGCATTCCCGGCGACGATCTTCTGTATCAGAAGCCGATTGGATTCATTAAAATTGACGTCGAAGGTGCTGAATTTGAAGTCCTCAAGGGATTGAAGAATACAATCGAGCTCCGGCGGCCAAATCTGCTGGTCGAGGTTTGGCCTCAGGCTCGCAAGGAGCTCGAGGCCTGGTGCAGCGCTTTTCACTATATGATCCAGGAATCCCTACCTATGGATGACAACTACTTCTTGGTGCCCAAGGAAAGGACTTGACCGCGGGAGTCGCATGGCAACGACCGCCGCCCAAATTGCATTTTTGTTCCACTTCCGCATGCGCCCGACGACTGATCTGCCGGGCACGGAACCCGCGTATCATTCACCTGTCCCGTGGATTGTACGCTGTTGGAGACCGTAAATCTCCACCTCGGAAAGATGGAGATACTCTTTGCGTGGGATCGAAATCCGAACGTAGCGTGCTTCCACAGGTAAGTCAGAGGACCACACCAGTGGCATTCCAGCGCTATATCCGCCGAAGATTTGACCGGGCTCAGTGCTGAATATCAGCTTCCAGTCCACGCCATCAATCGAGCCTTCGACTACAATGGGCGACGTTCGGCGCTGCATCCATTCCGGAATACGGTCTCGGTTGAATATCCGAATGGCGAACACTTGAGAGGGTTCTTCAAGGTCTACCATCCACCACGGGGTTTCGATATTCTCAGTATGAAATCCAAGCGCTTTTGCTGGATTTCCATTTACTGCATTCCCGGCGTCTTCCTCCAAGGTCGATCCAACGGACCACTGGCTCAACGAACTTTGTGTCGCTCGCTTCTTGAGCGCGAGGTTGGGCATCGAAAGATCTATGGGAGGATGTCCATCGAATTGGCGAACCGGCTGATAGCCCCGCAGCCTACCAACTTCGAGATAGTGGTGCAGTGGATCCTCGAACCACCCTTCGCTTATCTCCATTGCAGCGTCGATGTATCGATGTGCGTACCAGATGGAATCGAAGGTGATGGCAGACCCCTGCGCGGTTCTCGACGGCAAGCCGCTGTCGTAATTTTCTCTCGGCACTCGCAGGAATGGAGCGGAAGTCTTCAGCAGCGCAACCTGATTGCGCGATATCTCTTTCCATCTACCCGATATCCGGTGATGGTATTCCAGGCTCTGTTCCTCCGGAATTCCATAGTTCAACGGAAATAGAAAGTATCTATAACGAGGATCATCAATCGGCAGCAGATCGACCTCGCGATGATGCGCCGGGTTGTAGAAACCACTGAGCGGAAGGAAGATCGTCTGCGCTTGGGAAAGCCATGCTGCTAACCAGGAGAACGTGCTGACCGCAACGACAATGTTCTTTGCTGAACGTATCAAATCAAAGTCGGCCCTGGCCCCTTGGCTGTCGTAGAAGACAGCTTTTGGGAAGCGAGATCTAAGTTGTCGCACATACTCTGAATCGCCGAGCTGTCCGACAAACACCGGATTTAGTCCCGTCGAAGCGACCACATCCTCATAGAAATCTATCGGAAGAAGCGGATAATGAGCTATGCCTTGTAGGATTTCGGCAGTTCGAATATTGATTAGTAGATCACCATCGCCAATTTTCCGTTCCGGAGAACTGTATGGAAAAAGTGAGTGATAAGCTTGAGGTGGGTCAAGAAATTCCATCCTCTGCAGATGGTCAGCCATCATTATTCGCACCGACTCGCTTCTGTTCGCAAGACGGCAAATCTCACCAACGTGAGGCCGAAAGGCATCCCAAGTCCACAAATCTATGTTATCAAGAAAAATCTGACTTTGCGTATCGTCTGAAATTTCAATGCCCCATTCCGGGATAGAAACGCCAACAACGCTGCATTGTTCAATGCGCTTAGACATTGCCAAAGCGCCCATATACTGAATCATCTTATTCGCTACATTACCTCGATGCCTTAAGGCGATGACACGCCTACGCGCGAAGTAATTTTCTAGCGGCACCTGACTCATTTTGCTACACTTTCTGCGAGACTAGTAGTTTCTCTTCTCCACTTCAGTAAAAAAAATTGGGAAAATTTCGCATAGATTATCTTGAATGATCAACAGATCCGGCACCAAGCAGATAATAATTGACCAAATTGTCGATCTGAAGCGCGCGGTGCCGCGTCATATGCCTTGCTTTAACAAGGCGCATTCCGGCGGATCTGATCTCGTCCACAGCGGGCCGGTTGCGGTCGTCCAGAATCCAATCCACCTTTTCCAGAAAATCCTCTCTCGCAGCAAAAATGCATGTTTCGTGATCTACGAAACCGAGTTCGTTCATTTCCTTTTCGATCAAGCGATCGGTCAAAAGCAATGAACCTGCCGATGCGATTTCAAAATTCTTGAGATGAATGTAGCGATAAGAATGGCCATCGCAAAAGCAGCAAAGGTATTTTGAGAGTTCCTCGTAGTATCGTACTCTAACAATGGCGGGGCTGTCGTCGTTGTATTTCCCCGCATAGCCAGGATGATCCAATACGGCCACCTTGCTGGAGTCGAGACCGGCCGCATATTTCCTCAGAGGTCGATCCGCCGCGATGCTCCCCGACACGAGCACCTTGGAAATCGGGGTTTCATTGAACACGATACGCTCAAAGCCTTTGCAACCTTCCATCGCCGACGAATATGGAACCCAATTCACTGCACGATGGGTGAAGTGGTTCTGAAACTCGTACGCATATGGGCTTATTACGACATCGGATGAAGCGACAAGGGAGCGCAGCAAAGTATCATAACTCGGATTGTAACTTACAAGGTCGTCTATTTTCAAAAGCTTAAGTGCTGAAAGGGCATCGAGAGATATGGATATGTCACCATGGTAGGCTATCAAGAGAGCCGAATATGAGTTCAGGCGCTCTATTGTGCTTTCGGCGGCAAAGTTCGTTGATCTGCAGTCTATGATGTCGAAATCATAGTCTTCATTCAACAACCGAACCAAATAGAAGTGCTCGTCTGCCAGATAGGACGATAGCCAGCCGATGTCGCAGATGACGGCCTTACGGGGAGCGCGGGACAGCGTGTCTGCGGCAGCTCGAATGGTGGGATGGACGATGTGGCTTTGAATCCGGCTCTTGTCGAAATCGGCGTGGTCGGTTCGCCATTGGATAGTCTCCCTGCTGCTTTCCGTGCACCAGTTTTCCGAAGCGATGAACAATTCCCAAGTGCTGCAAACAGGAGCCCTGAGTTCCACATGGCCATTAGGTATGGCCGACAGAAACAGGCCACCCGATCTCAGTGCCAGCAAGCCACGTTCGAGAGGGATCAATTCGAGCGCGTCCGCATCTGCTGGCCGATTCTGCCGTTTCGCCTGTGAGGCGGTCAAACAGGCGTCATGAAAGCAAAGGACCGGTTCGGGCAAACCGATGCCGGCATTGAGCAACCGACCCTGCCGGTATCCGCCTGCCAAACTCATCTCCGGTTCAAAGAAAACGTTTGCCGGGACGCTTTCGACGGGGCCGTGTCGCAGCTCGCCTGTAAGTTGGTCGACATACAGCACAGTGCCGAACGCTGTGAACAACCGCGCGGGTTTGAAACACGGACCGCTCGTGTGGCTGCGTGCAAGCCGCAGTCGGTGTTTGATAAAAAAATCAACATTGTTCTTGAGCCGCTGATTGCCGGCATCCAGTTCGAACGCCTTTTGCCCCCATTCCACAGCTTGATCCATCGAATTGAGTTTCCATGCTGCCGTGGCGCCAAGCTCGTACAGCCGAGCCCCCCAGCAACGCGCGTCGTCCAGATAACTGCCGGTGCGGCGCGTCTTCTCGATCCCATTGCTGCAGGCCCAGAGCAGGTTCAGCCAGTCGGCCTTGCCATGGAACTCTTCGGCCATGTCCAGCCAGATTTCGCGCCGATGGGGGGCCTCCATCCGTGCTTTGTCCAGCCAGGACAATTTCTGCTCCGGTTGCATGCGCGCGATGTAGCGCATTGCCTCGGAGCGTTCTTCGCCCCATGTGCTTGTCGGCAATGCAAGGTAGTGCTCGAGCAGTTGGACGGCCCGCTCTGGCTGGTTGGCCCACATCAAGTCCCGTCCGAGCCAGAAGCATATTTGACCGTCGCCGGGGTCCTCCTTATGTGCCACTTCCATCAGCGGCAGGTAGCTGCTCCTTGTTGGCTTGGCGAGGTCCTGCACCTCGAACATGACAATGTCACTGCTGTTCGTGGTGACTTCCCTGTCTCCGGTGAAGACCAGAGCCTCGTGGACAGGCCGCTTGAAGCGATATCCCCAGCGATGGTGAAAGTTCTTCGCCGGCCAGCTTCGAAGCGGTGTCGGATCCTCGACACTCGATCTGTAGATCGTCTGGCAGTAAAGGGCTGTCGTCTCGGGGGTCCAGGCAGCCTCAAGTTTCGCCCGCCAGCCAGGCGCAAGAAACCGGTCCATGTCCATCGTACAGCATACATCAACGTCAGGCGGGATCAGGGCCATGGCGGCGTTGCGGGCGTCGTCGAAGCGCCACGGGCGGACTGCTATCCTGTATACTGTCACCCCCGCCTCGGTTAGTCGCTCCACTGTGCCGTCCGTGCTGCCGGTGTCGACCACAATGCGATAGTCGGCGTCGACGGCCGAATTGGCCCAGCGCTCCGCGTTTGCGGCTTCGTTCAAGGCGATGGTGTAGACCGCAACTTTCAAATCAAGCCCCTTCACTCAACGTGCTATGATACACCTCGCCTGGTGGACATGGCCGACGCGCCCTTGCGGATAGCCACCAGGCCACCGAGCAGCCTTGCCCGATTCAGCTCGTAGTGACTGTCGAAGAACAGGATCTCGGCGAACTGATCGGCAAGCGCGCTCACACCCAGCGGATCGACCGAGCGCGCGCTGCCATGCTGCTGGATCTCCCGCAGCAGGTTCTTGGTAAGCGTGATCTTGCCGGCGTCCTCGCCCGGCGGCTGCCAATCGAGGTCCTCGATGAAGTACCAGCCACCCTTGGCGAGCAGCGGGAAGAACTCGCGGAGCGTCAACTGCTCGTCGAACGAGGCGTGGCTGCCATCGTCGATGATCACGTCGAGCGATCCCGGTTCGAGCTTCGCAGCGACGCCGCGCAGATCGTCCAGCTTGGACTGGTTGCAGACGAATGATTTGAATCTTTCGTCGTTGAGCTGCGAAAAATCCGTCAGGTCGACACCGATCACCTGACAGAACGGAAAATAGCTCTGCCACAGGCTGACTGAAGGCATCTCGGTCTGGTTGCCTTCCCTGAAAACATTGTATAGGCCGATTTCCATCAGCCGCCGCATGGACAGCCGTCGGGCCGACAGCAGGCGATCGTAGATCCTTGCGTAGCAATGGCGGTTGCCCGTGTGCCGGTTCTTGTCGGTGTTGAAGCGGTCGGCGAGACTTGTGAACGTGGGGAAACTGTCGAGCGGGCTGATCAGCTGAGAGATCAGCGGCGCCCCTTCGCCGCCCGGTTGAGCGTCGTTTCGCGCCGTCCAGAGATGGAGGCCGACTACGCGATCATCGTTCAGATAGTCAGCCAGTTCCGCTATCGGCCTCTCGAACCGGTCGATCTCAGTCCAATCGATCGTGTTGAAGAACATCGGGCTGAACACCCATTTTTGCAGTTCGGATCCCCTATCGGAGGCAATATAGTCAGACAGCAGCTTGGGGCCGATATCTCCAAACTCCTTGCCGTCGGCATGATGGAAACGTTCGATCGAAATCTCGTAGAGCGCCCTCAGGTGGCGGCTGTAGGGCTGGGCATACATGACGTTGCCGCAGATGAAGTGGCCCTTGTGCGCTCCCCGCCATTGCAGATTGAAGAAATGATCGCCGCGGAAGGGGAAGGGCCGCAGCATGACGACATCACAATCCATCCATAGCCCGCCATGCTCGTACAGCACGGCGTAGCGGAAGACGTCGCTGAAATACCTGATCTCGGAGCCGGCGACGATCCGCTCGAACATGGCGCGCGGCATGACGTCGTCGGCATTGCGGATTTCGATCCCATGCGGGATGAGGAATTCGAGCTTCTCCGGTGCATAGCTCCACACCCGCACCGGATGACCCGCCGCTCGCATCGACGCTGTGGCGGCAATCAGGGTACGATGCTCTGCCTTGTCGGACATCACCTGATAGAAGCAGTTGATCTGGGGAAGTGCGGTGTCGTCGTTGCCAAGGAAGGGATTGATCCGCGCGTCGAACTGGCGCGATCGTTCCCGCCGCTCCCGCGGAGAATCGACGTCGCGCAGAAACGGCGCAAGCTCATAGAAGAACTCCTCCGTTGACTTCACGCGTCCGGAGGCGATGGCTTCGACCAGCACTCCGCTTCTGTCCCCCGCCGCGCCATCACGGTCAGGCTCCATCCGCGTTTCCGTTGGAGGAGCGGTATGCGCTGAATAATCTGGCTGGAGCCGCGAGGCCGGCGACGACAGCGTCAGCCTGGACGCTGTGTCAGCCACACTCGATGGCAGGCTATCCACATCCTCCAGCAAGGCCTGGACCTCATCCATATCGACGGTCGCGATCCAGGACTCGCTGTCGGCCACACCGTAAGAAATCAGCAAACGCGCGTCATCCGGATGCCAGGCTAGACCCGCGGCGAATTCAGGGCCCTTTTTGTTGAAGAAGAACGGACGGCTCACTTTTCGCAGAACGCTTGTTTCGTCGAACCAGACGAACCGATGCATGCACCAATGGAGCTTCTCCGCAAACCTCCATTGCACTTCCTGAATCAATGTCAGCCAACCGCCGGCGAAAGCGATCAGTTGGGTTCCTCCCCCGAACTTATGGGTCGCGATCGCGGGAGACGTCTCAAGGACGGTCGCAGCATGCTCGTCCACTATCCTGACGGAGTCACCGAAACAGATGAATTGCAGCTTCTCGCTGCCTGCCTCCGCCGTGGCAGGCTTGACTTGCGGCATCCAGTTCTTCTCGTGCACCCGCGGTCCTGCCGGATGGAGCACGCGCCAGTCGGTCAGCCGGCTGCCGCCACCCTCGTCGATGCGCGCGATGACATGTTCGCACTGACCCTCCGGTTTCAGTTCGCGCACGCACGAGACGCCCCACAGCGCATCGCGCCAGCCGAACAGGCGCATATCCTCAAGAACCCGGTCGCGCGCGAGTTCCGGCATGTCGGCCGGCGGCAAAATCTCGTTTGCGGACTGGATGGCGAGTTCATCGCTCAATCGGAGCAGGAAATTGCGCGTGTGAACCGGCACTCCGCCCGGCGTGTCGTATCGAAGGTTGTCTTCGGTCCGGCTGAAATTCACCGTCCGCTGCAACAGCACGATCTGGCCGCCCCACAGGGTCACCGACGGGTTCGACGGCCGATAGCCGTCGGGCGCCGTGAAACCGACCGGACGCGCGCTGAAGGACGGCATCACCGTCTTGGCGGGCTGCACATAGAAGAACAGGTTCGACCACGCCAGTTCCCTGGGGCCATCGGCGATGGTCCGGTTCAGCGCCAGCCAGTTGCACGCCGCGAAGCCGCGGTCCTTTCGCATGGGATCGCGCGCGTAGTTTGCCGCGATCGCGTACTCCTCCAGCAGACCTGTCGTGTAGGCGTAGTCCTCAATAAACAGGATGTCCTGGTCGGGTCGCTTGATCGCCAGCCCGGCTTCCGAAAACAGCACGCTGGCGTCGTTCATCCCCTTCTCGCGGTAGAACCGCGCCAGGTCATAGAGCGGCTCGGCACGTTGCGGCCGCTGA
Source organism: Mesorhizobium sp. CNPSo 4670 (assembly GCF_057784235.1). NCBI lineage: Bacteria > Pseudomonadati > Pseudomonadota > Alphaproteobacteria > Hyphomicrobiales > Phyllobacteriaceae > Mesorhizobium > Mesorhizobium sp. CNPSo 4670. Next base: position 45,123 of record NZ_JBWJFQ010000034.1, read on the forward strand.
TTGAAGGCGGCAAGCGCCTGGCCAATGAAGCCAGCCTCGTCGCCGAGCGTGCGCAGACAGCGCGCCTCTTGCAGCCGGGCGTTCCACGCCTCCTCGTCCCAGCCGCCCATCGCGGCGCGCTTGGCGTAAGCCACCGCGGCCTCCGCCGTCCGCCCGGCGTCGCGGTAGGATTGCGCCAGGTAGAACCAGTAGCGCTGATTATCCGGATCCTTTTCAAGCGCCTCCAGCAAAAGTCTGGCGTCGCGCTCGAATTTGTCCACCCGGTTCGAGCCGCTGGCGTGGTCCTTGTACCAGGCGCTGCGTAGTTCTTGCACGCCGCCGGGCACGTCGAGATATTCGTGGGTTACACCACGGTAGCGTGCGCCAGCATCGCGCCTGACAAGGCGCGTGTTCCAATAAGCGAGGCCGGAATCCGAGCGTTGCAGCAGCCGGTAGCCTGGACCGTCGAGCCCCTCGCGGAAGCCCGTATCTTCGACCATCAGTTCCATGTCGGCGTCGTCGAACAGCAGATAGTCATAAGCGAGCGGCGAGGCATAGGCGTGATCGAGCGCGGCGTTGCGCGCCTGCTCGAAATTGTGGAATGGAAATTCATGCAGCTCGCCTGGCAGGTTGCGGGCGGCGAAGAACGATTTGACGAAATCCTGTGTCCCGTCGGTCGAGCCGGTATCGCCGATGACCCAGCAGTCGATGTGGCTGGCAACTGCGCCGAGACAGCGCTCGAGATTTGCCATCTCGTTCTTGACGATCATGTTGAGACAGAGGCGCTTGCCGCTTGTCATATGCTGACTGTCTGCTCCCCGGATAACTGCGGGCCGAGGCGGTCACTTTTATGCCATCGTGCCGTATGGGGCAGCGATCCGCTCCGATGCGGATTTGTCCGACCTTCATGCCCCATGTGCAATACCCCCCTGCCTCGGCCATTCGCATGACCCGTGTGCAAAGGATCGCTCGTCCCTTCCTTTGCAAACGCGACCCCCGCGCTATCCATTGTTAGCTAGCGCTGTCCGCCGCCGCAAGGGTCTCGCCGTCCCGCTGAACCAGCCTTCGGCGAACCACCGCTCCCTTCGGCTCGATTGCTCGCGCGCCAACCCCACCGTGATATCGAGGGCACGACCCGAACCAGGGGGCACCACCCTTAAGCCTCGGATTTTTCGACGCGTTTGGCCCGTGCGCGCCATCTCGACGTCGACCGAAAAGTAGTTACTTGTGATCAACAATTAACAAATTGTTATCGGGGTTATTTACAACTTGCTAATTTTAGATTTTACTAATGTCTTGTGCATGGGAGGGTAGCCGTGGACCGGGCAGGAGGCCTGTCGGTCTGCGCAGTCTGTCAGCCTGGAGAGTGTCTGGAGCAAGTCACTTCGTGTGTGAGGGCGCACAGAGTGTGCGGTGGCGTGCAAGTGAAAACGTCGTGACGCCTTGAACTCAAGGCCAGCGTTTTCCCAACCTGATGTTCCCTCGCTAGCAGTCGGTTCCCTCGCAAGTCGTCGTCGAGAAATCGAGACACGCGTAACGGGAGTTGGCTGTGGTAGGTGTGATACCGCGTATGAAACGATGCGGCCGCGACGTGGGCGCCCGCTTCGATCACCCCCTCAATCATCCGCAGCTGGCCGCCGGCAGGGAACGCCCAGGTGCCTGCGGGCCTCTCAACCACCTCAGCGAAGACAAGTGGCGCGCCGTTCGATCGAGCGTGACGAAGAGGCAGTCAAGCCTTGCCCGCCCGCCTCGTAGACCTGCCCGTCATACGCGGATGCGCACGGGGCCGATAGCAGCCGCGAACGGCATCGGCGAGCGCGTGCGCTCGGAGGCATTTGAAACCAGCGATCGAACCTAAGGGTACGAACAAGAGAAGCAGGTGGCCCAGCCGCCGCCGACCGAGGAGAACGATGATGAGCTACATAGCAGGGTTTGCGGTCATGGAAGTCGCCATTAGAGGTGTCTTGCCTATCGGCGACGCGACCGAAAATGTGCCTTATTTTATTCTGGACACGGCCAAGAACGCCATCGTCGGTCAGGTCGTTCTTCCCAAAGCCGTCAAGCGAAGCCTCGCAGTCGCTCTCACTGTCAAGGTTCCGGCGGCAGCCGGCTCATTTGCGATTGGCACGTTTGAAGATGGCGGGAACTTCCAGGCCTGCAGCTTCCTCCGCGTAGAGAGCCCCGCTGTCAAACATCCCGACGGCGCCGTCGGCCCGTCCGGAAGATGACCGCGCCCAAGCTCCTTCCCCTTACGACCGCTCGCCGGCCAAGCCGGTGGGCGGTTTCCCCTTGAATCGAATTCGAAGCCAACAGGAGCCAGTCATGGCCCGTGCCTCTGAAATTCTCTTTCTGGATCCTTCAATCTCCGACCTCGAGACGGTTCTCGGCAACGTGCGACCGCAAGTCCAGGCTGTCGTGCTCGATGGCCGCCGGCCGGCCGCGCAGCAGATCGCTGCCGCGCTCGCAGGGCACGAAAGCCTCGATGCGATCCACATCATGGCACATGGCGCGCCTGGCCGGCTTGGCTTCACTTCAGGAGAGTGGTCGACAGGCACGTTGAACGAAGCGGCTGACGATTTTGCAGCGATCGGCAGGGCGCTTGCCGCGGACGGCGAACTGCGGCTGTGGAGCTGCGAGACGGCGTCGGGGGATGCGGGCGAGACCTTCGTGGCGGCACTGGAAGAGGCCACAGGCGCGGACGTCTGCGCATCGAGATCGTTGGTTGGCGCAGCCGCCCTGGGCGGCTCCTGGGAACTGTCGGCACGCGCGAGCTCGCCCACGTCACCCCTGCCGCCGCTGACTCCAGATGGGGCGGCTAGTTACGCCGGCGTGCTTTCGGTTGATCTGACACTCACTGGCAACTTGACCACTCAGAATGGCAGCGCCAGTATAAATACATATTACATAGTAGATACAACAGCAAATCCTGATTTGTTGGTTGGTAGCTTTCCGCTTCCACAATCGGGTAACGGAGTGGTCAGTGAATTTGCAGTAACAATAACAATCCCAGATCCTACCCATACTTATGTGATTTACGACAGCGGCTTCAATTTATATGGCACACTTACTCCAGGCGCCGGTAATACTTACAATTTCACGGCGGGTCCCGCCAATGGGGGCGGCGGAAATCTATTTGATGTTGGGAGCTTCAGCACCAGTACAGTTGGCGCGACGGGCCCGGCGGGCCCGACCGGCGCTACGGGAGCGACCGGCGCGGGTGCGACCGGCGCCACAGGTGCAACCGGAGCGACGGGCGCGACAGGCGCCACGGGTGCTACCGGCACGGGTGTGACCGGAGCCACGGGCGCGACAGGAGCCACAGGTGCGACGGGTGCAACCGGAGCTACAGGTGATACCGGCGCCACGGGTGCGACCGGCACGGGCGCGACAGGAGCCACAGGTGCGACGGGTGCAACCGGAGCTACAGGTGATACCGGCGCCACGGGTGCGACCGGCACGGGCGCGACAGGAGCCACAGGTGCGACGGGTGCAACCGGAGCTACAGGTGATACCGGCGCCACGGGTGCGACCGGCACGGGTGCGACCGGAGCCACAGGTGCGACGGGTGCAACCGGAGCTACGGGTGATACCGGCGCCTCGGGTTCGACCGGCGCCACCGGTGATACGGGAGCCGCAGGCTCTACTGGCGCAACCGGAGCCACAGGTGCGACTGGCGCAACCGGAGCAACAGGTGATACCGGCGCCGCGGGTTCAACTGGCGCCACGGGCTCTACAGGCGCGACGGGCGACACCGGAGCGTCGGGTTCGACCGGCGCCACCGGTTCGACAGGTGCGACCGGCTCGACTGGCGCCACCGGTGATACGGGAGCCGCGGGCTCGACTGGCGCAACCGGAGCCACAGGTGCGACCGGCGCCACGGGTGATACCGGAGCGACTGGCTCGACCGGCGCCTCCGGTTCGACAGGTGCGACTGGCGGCACTGGTGCAACTGGAACCACGGGTGCTACGGGCTCTACCGGAGCGACTGGCTCAACTGGTGCCACCGGTGATACCGGAGCCGCGGGCTCCACCGGCGCAACCGGAGCCACAGGTGCGACCGGCGCCACGGGTGATACCGGAGCGACTGGCTCGACCGGCGCCTCCGGTTCGACTGGTGCGACTGGCGGCACTGGTGCAACTGGAACCACGGGTGCAACGGGCTCTACCGGAGCGACCGGCTCAACTGGTGCCTCCGGTTCGACCGGAGCAACTGGTTCGACAGGTGCCACTGGCGACACTGGTGCAACAGGAACCACGGGTGCAACGGGCTCTACCGGAGCGACTGGCTCAACTGGTGCCACGGGTGATACTGGAGCGACTGGCTCGACCGGCGCCTCCGGTTCGACCGGAGCAACTGGTTCGACAGGTGCGACTGGCGACACTGGTGCTACAGGAACCACGGGTGCAACGGGCTCTACCGGAGCGACTGGCTCGACCGGAGCAACTGGCTCGACAGGTGCAACGGGTGATACCGGCTCGACCGGAGCGACGGGCTCGACGGGTGCGACTGGCTCGACTGGTTCGACCGGCGCAACTGGCTCGACGGGTGCGACTGGCGACACTGGTGCAACGGGTTCGACTGGCTCGACTGGAGCCACCGGCTCGACTGGTGCAACGGGTTCGACTGGCTCGACTGGCGACACCGGTTCGACCGGAGCGACAGGCTCAACCGGCTCGACCGGAGCGACAGGCTCGACGGGTGCGACCGGCTCGACAGGTGCAACTGGTGATACCGGCTCGACCGGCGCAACTGGCTCGACCGGTGCGACTGGTCATACCGGAGCAACCGGCTCGACCGGAGCAACGGGTTCGACGGGCGCGACCGGCCATACCGGCTCGACAGGCTCTACCGGTGCGACTGGCTCTACCGGAGCAACCGGTCATACTGGTTCCACTGGCGCCACTGGTTCGACGGGTGCGACTGGTCATACCGGAGCAACGGGTTCGACCGGTGCGACTGGTCATACCGGCTCGACCGGAGCAACGGGTTCGACGGGTGCGACCGGCCATACCGGCTCGACAGGCTCTACCGGTGCGACTGGCTCTACCGGGGCAACCGGAGCAACGGGTCATACTGGTTCGACCGGCGCCACTGGTTCGACGGGTGCGACTGGTCATACCGGAGCAACGGGTTCGACCGGTGCGACTGGTCATACCGGCTCTACCGGAGCAACCGGCTCGACCGGCGCCACTGGTTCGACGGGTGCGACCGGCCATACCGGCTCTACCGGTGCGACCGGCGCGACTGGAGCAACAGGTTCGACGGGTTCGACTGGTCATACCGGCTCTACAGGAGCAACCGGCTCGACCGGAGCCACCGGCTCGACTGGTGCGACTGGCTCGACTGGTTCGACCGGCGCAACCGGCTCGACGGGTGCCACTGGCGACACTGGTGCAACGGGTTCGACCGGCTCGACTGGAGCCACCGGCTCGACTGGTGCAACGGGTTCGACTGGCTCGACTGGCGACACCGGTTCGACCGGAGCGACAGGCTCAACCGGCTCGACTGGAGCGACAGGCTCGACGGGTGCCACTGGTTCGACCGGCGCAACTGGCTCGACAGGTGCCACTGGTGATACCGGCTCGACCGGGGCCACCGGCTCGACTGGTGCGACGGGCTCGACCGGCTCGACTGGAGCAACCGGCTCGACCGGGGCCACCGGCTCGACTGGTGCGACGGGTTCGACGGGTGCAACTGGCGATACCGGCTCGACGGGTGCCACTGGCTCGACGGGTGCGACTGGCTCGACGGGTGCAACTGGCGATACCGGCTCGACGGGTGCCACTGGCTCGACGGGTGCGACTGGGTCGACAGGTGCAACTGGTGATACCGGCTCGACCGGAGCCACCGGCTCGACCGGAGCCACCGGCTCGACCGGAGCCACCGGCTCGACCGGAGCCACCGGCTCGACAGGTGCGACTGGCTCGACTGGTTCGACCGGCGCAACTGGCTCGACCGGAGCGACGGGCTCGACGGGAGCGACTGGCTCGACAGGTGCAACTGGTGATACCGGCTCAACCGGAGCCACCGGCTCGACGGGTGCGACGGGTTCGACTGGTTCGACCGGCGCAACTGGCTCGACGGGTGCGACTGGCGACACTGGTGCAACGGGTTCGACCGGCTCGACTGGCGACACCGGTTCGACCGGAGCGACAGGCTCAACCGGCTCGACTGGAGCAACCGGCTCGACCGGAGCCACCGGCTCGACTGGTGCGACGGGCGATACTGGAGCGACTGGAGCGACCGGAGCGACTGGCGACACTGGAGCAACAGGTGCAACGGGCTCGACTGGAGCAACCGGCTCGACTGGTGCGACGGGCGATACTGGAGCGACTGGAGCGACCGGAGCGACTGGCGACACTGGAGCAACAGGTGCAACGGGCTCGACCGGTGCAACCGGCGCCACGGGTGATACCGGAGCGACTGGAGCAACTGGAGCCACAGGTGCGACCGGCGATACTGGTGCGACTGGCTCGACTGGCGCCACGGGTGATACTGGAGCCACGGGTGCGACCGGCGATACCGGAGCCACGGGTGCGACCGGCGATACCGGAGCGACGGGCTCGACTGGCGCCACCGGTGATACCGGAGCGACTGGAGCAACCGGAGCCACGGGTGCGACCGGCGATACCGGAGCGACGGGTTCGACCGGCGCCACGGGTGATACCGGAGCAACTGGAGCCACGGGTGCGACCGGCGATACCGGAGCGACCGGTTCGACCGGCGCGACTGGCGACACTGGTGCAACGGGCTCTACCGGAGCCACCGGCTCGACAGGTGCGACTGGCTCGACCGGTGCGACTGGTACGGCTGGTGCGACAGGTGCGACCGGAGCCACGGGCTCGGGCGGCGGTGACACAGGTGACCACGACCATGGCAATAACGGCTTTGGCAATGGAGATCAGGATGCACCTGGTGGTTCCGGGAACCACAACAATGCCGAAAACGGCCCTGGTCACAAAGCCAACGTCACCTCCACCTCGCTCGGCCTCAAGGACACTGCAAAATTCCTGCAGTCGGGCTCGACACATGGCAACAGTGATCACGACAGCCATGCGTCGTTCCGCAACCTGATCGGCCTGGCTTCTACATCGGTGTCGACAGATCTGCTCAATGTCCTCAAGACGATGAGCGGATTTGGCCAGAACCAGAACAAGCCGTCGGGGGCGAGCACGGATCTCAGCTCGGACCAGACAAAGCATGGCGCCGGCTACGCCAGCGACGATCACTCCATCAAGACGACCCTGAAGGATCTCTTGAAGCCGCATGAGTGAGGAATGTTAATGGACCACGTCCGGAGACTGGTCCAGGTTTGAAAAAGGGGCGCGCGGACTTCGCTGGAAGTTCGCGCGTTTCCATTTCTTGTCGGATCGCGCGGCATCGTCTTGCGCAAAAAACCGCGCTTGACTTGTCCTCCGCCGGCCATCTTTGGCTTCCAGGGAGGGCAGCAGTTGGCTGGGGGATGCGATTATTTTAGTAAGTCGGCGCAAACGGAAATGAAGCCGCCAAGGCTGCGATTTTCAAAAAGAATCTGTGCGGCTTCGGCTCTTCGATACTGGCCAAGTTCGGCCATCTTGTTCCTGGCCATTCACCAAATCTCCACTTTATAGTTTACAAATCCCTAATTTTCGATTTTACTAATGTGTGACACGGGGTGTGTCCGCAGGTCGTACGGTTGGGTTGCCGAAGTCCTGCGAAGTTTTGGGGAAGGATCTGGGGGTCGTTAAGCCACATCGCGTGCGATGATGAAGGCGCGTTCTTTGAGCGCGCCTTGAAAGCCGCGTCAACGTTGCCCGTCCGCAGAGGCGGACAGGTTTCCCGTTCCAGAGTTCCCTCGCGTTTGGACGCCGATCCGTCGGCGTGACCAGTGGCGGGAGTGTGTCGTGGGTGGGGTGAGATTGCGTGCGAGTTGGGCCCGGCGCGGAGCGATTTCCGGCGTCGATAGGTCCGCAATCCGACAGCGGCGACGGACCGCCGCAGCCGGCGGCTGGCAGCCAGGCCGCCGCTGTTCCGCCCTCCACGAAGATCTCAGCACAGCGCGGCCTGCTCGCGCGCCCGACCCCGCCGCGCCGGGCGTCGCCGGCGGATGCTCTCAGCTTGAACCCAGTTGGAACCAGCGGGATCTCGCCATGGCCAGCGCCACCGAACTCGTTTTCGTCGATCCCTCGGTATCCGATCTAGGCACCATCCTCGGCAATTTGAGGCCAAGGGTCGAGGCGATCGTGCTTGATGCCAAATCCCCGGCCGCGCACCAGATGGCACGGGCGCTCGAAGCTCGTGACCGCCTCGACGCCGTGCACGTGATCGCGCACGGCGCGCCCGGGCGGGTGTGCTTTGCGGCCGGCGATTGGTCGGCGCGCACGCTGCAGCACGATGAGGCCGATCTCGCCGCGATCGGCCAGGCATTGGGTGGCTGCGGCGAGCTGCTTCTGTGGAGCTGTGACGCGGGCGCCGGCACCGCCGGAACCGATTTTGTCGATGCGCTGTCGCGCGCTGCGGGGGCGCCGGTTGCGGCCGCCACCGACCTGGTTGGGTCGCCGACGCTCGGCGGACGATGGAAACTGACAAGGAACACCGCGGCGCGGCCGCCGCTGACGGAGGAGGGTATCATGGGCTATGCAGCAGTGCTTGCCGCGATCGAGATCACGGTCTCCGGCTTGATCCCAACCGGCATGACCGGCGGCTCGACGACCTACTTCGTGGTCGACAGGGACCACGGCACGATTGTTGGCAACCTCAATCTGCCGAACATGGCCAACAACGCCTTCAGGATCGCCGTCAGGGTGCCGGGCGGAGCGACGAGCCTCGACGTCGGCGTCTTCGACGAAAGCGGCAAGTTCACTTCCGCCGGCTTCACCGTGGATGTGCCCGCGCCTCCATCCGGCGCCGTCGGGCCGAAGGGGTGAGCCATGTTTAAGGACTTCACCTCGGATCCCTTCCATAGCCCCGCCACGCGGGGCCTTTACGCATCAACGCAGCAGGTTTCGCCCGCATACCCTCAGAGCGGGCGAGCCATGACGTTCGAGCCCGAAGTCCTGTTCATCGATCCTGCCGTCACCGACATACCCGCCATCCTTGCCGGGCTGCGGGCCGGCGTCCAGCCGGTGCTCCTCGACGCGGCGCGGCCGGCGGCCGCACAGATGGCGGCGGCACTGGCCGGCCGCCAAGGCCTTGCGGCAGTGCACATCATCGCCCACGGCGCGCCTGGGCGCGTCGCCTTCGCGGCCGGCGAATGGTCGCGCGAAACGCTGGCGCGCGATGCCGGCGACCTTGCCGCGATCGGCCGGGCCCTGGCAAGCGACGGCGACCTGCGGCTGTGGAGCTGCGAGACCGGTCGCGGCGTGGCAGGGCAGGCGTTTGTCGATGCTGTCGAGAGAGCTACGGGGGTGTATGTCGGCGCGGCCAGCGCTTTGGTCGGCGCGGCCGCCCTGGGTGGACAATGGGAGCTGGCCGACGGGCAAGCGGCGCCGCTGACGGCGACGGGCATGGCTAGCTATTCGGGCATCTTGAGCGTGGAAGTTACCCTTAATGGGACGCTTGATACATCAGCGAACGTTGGAAAAATGTTTGCTGTTGAATACTATGTCACCACTTCTACTGGTGTTATCGTTGCCAGCTTCTCCCTTCCGTCTGAGGCCCTTTCACCCTTCACGTCAGTTGCGATTATATTAAACGTTCCCACGACTGGAGTGGCGTCAACATATACAATTACTGCGCTCGTTCCACAGTCGGGTAACAACTCCAATCAAGATTTTACCCAAGTTGCGGCGGGTACCTTTACTGTTCCTGCTTCTGGCACTGGCACGGTTACGGTTGCTGGTGCGGACGGCACTAACAACAACGGTGTCTTTGCGGTAACCCCTTCATCTGCTGGAACAAACGTTGGCCCGACCGGCGCCACAGGTGCGACAGGTGCGGGCGCGACGGGTGCGACCGGCGCCACGGGTTCGACCGGCGCCACGGGTTCGACAGGTGCGGGCGCGACCGGCGCCACAGGTTCGACCGGTGCCACAGGTTCGACAGGTTCGGGCGCGACGGGTGCGACCGGCGCTACGGGATCGACTGGCGCTACAGGTGCGACCGGCGCCACAGGGTCGACCGGTGCCACAGGTTCGACCGGCGCAACAGGCGCCACAGGTTCGACTGGAGCCACAGGTGCGACCGGCGATACGGGCGCCACGGGTTCGACAGGCGCCACTGGCTCGACAGGCGCCACGGGTTCAACGGGCGCAACTGGTGATACTGGAGCCACAGGTTCGACCGGCGCCACTGGCGATACGGGCGCCACGGGTGCGACTGGTGATACAGGCGCAACAGGGTCGACTGGCGCAACCGGCGATACTGGAGCTACTGGCTCGACCGGTGCAACCGGCTCAACCGGTGCTACGGGTTCCACTGGTGCGACCGGAGATACCGGCGCCACAGGTTCGACCGGCGCAACAGGTGCGACCGGTGCCACAGGATCGACTGGTGATACAGGCGCCACGGGTTCGAGTGGCGCAACCGGGGCCACAGGCGCGACTGGCGATACCGGCTCAACCGGTGCAACCGGAGCCACAGGTGCGACTGGTGATACGGGCGCTACGGGTTCGACCGGTGCGACTGGCGATACCGGAGCTACTGGCTCGACCGGAGCAACCGGAGCCACAGGTGCGACTGGTGATACGGGCGCGACGGGTTCGACCGGCGCCACTGGCGATACGGGAGCCACAGGTTCAACTGGAGCAACCGGAGCCACAGGCGCGACCGGTGATACGGGCGCCACGGGTCCGACAGGCGCGACCGGCGATACTGGAGCCACGGGTCCCACTGGCGCGACCGGCGACACGGGAGCCACAGGTGCGACCGGCGATACCGGCGCCACGGGTTCGACCGGCGCCACTGGCGATACGGGAGCCACAGGTTCGACTGGAGCAACCGGAGCCACAGGTGCGACCGGCGATACCGGTGCCACGGGTTCGACAGGCGCGACCGGCGATACCGGAGCGACGGGCTCAACAGGTTCGACCGGCGCGACCGGCGATACCGGCGCAACAGGTTCGACTGGAGCAACCGGCGATACGGGCGCCACGGGTTCCACCGGCGCGACCGGCGATACGGGCGCCACCGGCTCGACCGGTTCAACCGGAGCCACAGGTGCGACCGGCGATACGGGCGCCACGGGTTCGACAGGCGCCACTGGCGATACGGGAGCGACTGGCTCGACCGGTTCAACCGGAGCCACCGGCTCGACCGGGGCAACCGGAGCCACAGGTGCGACCGGCGATACGGGCGCCACGGGTTCGACAGGCGCCACTGGCGATACGGGAGCGACTGGCTCGACCGGTTCAACCGGAGCCACAGGCGCGACCGGCGATACCGGCGCTACGGGCTCTACCGGTGCCACCGGCTCGACTGGGGCAACTGGCGATACGGGAGCCACAGGTTCGACTGGAGCAACCGGAGCCACAGGTGCGACCGGCGATACCGGCGCGACGGGTTCGACAGGCGCCACTGGCGATACGGGAGCCACAGGTTCGACTGGAGCAACCGGAGCCACAGGCGCGACCGGCGATACCGGCGCTACGGGTTCGACTGGCGCGACCGGTGATACCGGCGCGACCGGCGATACCGGAGCTACCGGATCGACGGGTGCAACAGGTGCCACGGGTTCGACCGGCGCCACTGGCGATACGGGCGCCACAGGTTCGACTGGAGCAACCGGAGCCACAGGTGCGACCGGCGACACGGGCGCCACGGGTTCAACCGGAGTCACCGGCGACACGGGAGCCACAGGTTCGACCGGCGCTACAGGCGATACCGGCGCCACGGGTTCCACCGGCGCCACAGGCGATACCGGCGCAACTGGCTCGACCGGTGCAACCGGCGACACGGGAGCCACAGGTTCGACCGGAGCCACAGGTGCGACCGGCGATACCGGAGCGACGGGCTCAACGGGTTCGACCGGCGCGACCGGCGATACCGGCGCAACTGGCTCGACTGGTGCAACCGGCGATACGGGCGCCACGGGTTCCACCGGCGCGACTGGTGATACCGGCGCAACAGGTTCGACTGGCGCAACCGGCGATACCGGAGCCACGGGCTCTACCGGTGCCACAGGTTCGACTGGGGCAACTGGAGCCACAGGCGCGACCGGTGATACGGGCGCCACGGGTTCGACCGGCGCCACTGGCGATACGGGAGCGACTGGCTCGACCGGTGCCACGGGTTCAACCGGAGCAACTGGCGATACCGGAGCAACGGGCGCCACAGGTGCGACCGGCGACACGGGAGCCACAGGTTCGACCGGAGCCACAGGTGCGACCGGCGATACCGGCGCCACAGGTTCGACAGGCGCCACTGGCGATACGGGAGCTACTGGCTCGACCGGAGCAACCGGAGCCACAGGTGCGACCGGCGATACCGGTGCCACGGGTTCCACCGGCGACACGGGCGCCACAGGTTCGACTGGAGCAACCGGAGCCACAGGTGCGACCGGCGATACCGGCGCGACGGGTTCGACCGGCGCCACTGGCGATACGGGAGCCACAGGTTCAACTGGAGCAACCGGAGCCACAGGCGCGACCGGCGATACGGGCGCCACGGGTTCCACCGGCGCGACTGGTGATACCGGCGCAACAGGTTCGACTGGCGCAACCGGCGATACCGGAGCCACGGGCTCTACCGGTGCCACAGGTTCGACTGGGGCAACTGGAGCCACAGGCGCGACCGGTGATACGGGCGCCACGGGTTCGACCGGCGCCACTGGCGATACGGGAGCCACAGGTTCAACTGGAGCAACCGGAGCCACAGGCGCGACCGGTGATACGGGCGCCACGGGTCCGACAGGCGCGACCGGCGATACCGGAGCAACGGGCGCCACAGGTGCGACCGGCGACACGGGAGCCACAGGTTCGACCGGAGCCACAGGTGCGACCGGCGATACCGGCGC
>NZ_JBWJFQ010000035.1:0-41378 GCF_057784235.1 Mesorhizobium sp. CNPSo 4670
GTCCTGCCTCATAGGCGCGGCGTGCCCAGAGCGTCATCTCGTCGGGATCGTCAAAAGCGCTGTCGGGAATGCTCCAATAGGGCATGGAGACCAGCTTGCCGTGCCGAGAGCCGGTATAGGTCCACTGCCGGCATCCGGCGGCTTCGAAGTCGGGCGCGCTTTGCGCGTCGGCTTTCAGCATCAGCTCGCCGCGCAGCACGATGGCGACTATGACACCGTCGAAATAGATGCCCTTGCCGCCGAACAGTTTGCGGATGCTGACCGGGCCAAGGCCCTCGAACAGTTCGGCGATGCGTTCATTGTCCATGCCGCGATCATGTCATCAGCATTTAGCATTGTCATCGCTGCAACCAAAATCATACTGACAGGTTGAGAGCCATCCGTCGGAGTTTCCCCATCATGCCGCTTTTGCTGAAAGGCTCCTGCCGCTGCAATGCCGTTCGTTTCGAAGTCGAGAGCCACACGCCGGCGCCGTTCATGCTGTGCTACTGCTCGATCTGCCGCAAGCAGCAAGGCGGCGGCGGCTTCGCCATCAATCTCGGCGCGGTCAACGAGACGCTGAATATCAGGGGCAAGAGGAACCTCGGCGTTTACCGGGCCGAGATCGAGGACGACGAGCATCCGCGGTGCGAAATATCGACCGGCGAGCGCAATTTCTGTCGCAAATGCGGGTCGGCACTGTGGCTCTACGATCCGACATGGCCGGAGCTCGTGCATCCCTTCGCCTCGGCGATTGACACCGATCTGCCGGAGCCGCCAAGCCGGGTGCATCTGATGCTGAAGTACAAGGCCAACTGGGTCGAACCCGTAATCGGCAAGGGCGACAGGACGTTCGACGCCTATCCGGAGGAATCCATCGCCGACTGGCACAAGCGAACGGGCATGTGGGTGGAGTGAGACTCTTCGCCCCGTTTACGGGGAGAAGGGAAAGCCTCAGGCCGAGGCGCGTGCTTCCGCGAGAGCCTTCAGATCAGCCGGTTTCAACTCAACCGATTCACCGCAGCCGCAGGCCGAACTCTGGTTCGGGTTGCGGAAGGTGAAGCCGGTGCGCAGGGTCGTCTGCTCGAAATCCATCTCGGTGCCGAACAGGAAAAGGGCAGCCTCGGGCGCCACATAGACATGGGCGCCATCACGCTCGATATGGTCGTCCTTGGTGTTGGGTTCGGTCACCAGATCGACCGTGTATTCCATGCCGGCGCAGCCGCCCTTCTTGATGCCGAGGCGGAGGCCATGCGCGCCGTCGCGGGTGGCGACGATCTCGCGCACCCGATCAGCGGCCTTCTCGGTCATCGTGATGACGGCAAAGCGTCCCATCTTTTCTTTCTCCATTCCGTGCAGGTTCAAGGCCTGCCGAACGATTCCTCACCTAAAATGGTGAAGTTTTACTACTGGCGCAAGTGCGCCACCCTTGTGAGGCTCGACGCTAGTACCAACCCACCGCGACCTGCGCCTCTTCCGACATGCGGTCGGGCGACCAGGGCGGGTCGAAGGTCATGTTGACCTCGACGCCGGACACACCCTCGACGGCGCCGACGGCGTTTTCCACCCAGCCGGGCATTTCGCCGGCGACCGGGCAGCCCGGCGCGGTCAGCGTCATGTCGATCTTGACCGAGCGATCGTCCTCGATGTCGATCTTGTAGACGAGGCCAAGCTCGTAGATGTCGGCCGGGATTTCCGGGTCATAGACGGTCTTCAGCGCCGAGACGATGTCGTCGGTCAGCCGCGCCAGTTCGTCGGCGGGAATGGTCGAGGCAGACACCACGCTGTTGGTTGCGGCTTCCGGCGTGGTTTCGGCAGCGATGCTCACATCATCCATGGTCGTCACCCAAAAAACTTGCGCGCTTTTTCAAGCGCCTCGGCCAAAGCGTCGACTTCGGCCCTGGTATTATACATGCCGAACGATGCCCTGCATGTGGAGGTTACGCCAAAGCGTTTCAACAGCGGCTGGGCGCAATGCGTGCCGGCGCGCACCGCAACGCCTTGCCTGTCTATCACCATCGACACGTCATGAGCGTGAATGCCCTGCAGTTCGAACGAGATGATGGCGCCCTTGCCGGGCGCATCGCCGAAGATGCGCAGCGAGTTGATGGCGCGCAGCCGCTCATGCGCATAGGTCTTGAGGTCTTCCTCGTGGGCGGCGATGCGCTCACGGCCGACCTTTTCCATATAGTCGAGGGCGGCGCCCAGCCCGATCGCCTGGACGATCGGCGGTGTGCCGGCCTCGAAGCGGTGCGGCGGCTCGTTGTAGGTGACGATGTCCTCCGTCACCTCCTCGATCATCTCGCCGCCGCCCATGAACGGGCGCATGCCGAGGAGAATGTCCTTCTTGCCATAGAGCACGCCGATGCCCGACGGACCGTAGACCTTGTGGCCGGTGAAGACGAAGAAATCGCAGTCGAGATCCTGCACGTCTACGGCCATGTGCACGGCACTCTGGCTGCCGTCGACGAGGACGGGAATTCCGCGCGAATGCGCAATGCGCACGATCTCCTTGATCGGCGTCACCGTGCCCAGCGCATTCGACATCTGGGTGATGGCGACCAGCTTGGTGCGATCAGTCAGCCGCTTCTCGAACTCCTCGATGTGGAAAACTCCGAGATCGTCGACCGGCACCCAGACCAGTTTGGCGCCCTGCCGCTCGCGGATGAAATGCCACGGCACGATGTTGGAATGATGCTCCATGATCGACAGCACGATCTCGTCGCCCTCGCCGATGTTGGGCATGCCATAGCCATAGGCGACCGTGTTGATCGCCGACGTCGTGTTCGAAGTAAAGACGATGTTGTCGGTGCCCGGTGCGTTGAGAAAACGACGCACCGTCTCGCGCGCCTTCTCGTAAGCGTCGGTCGCCGCGTTGGACAGGAAATGCAGGCCGCGGTGGACGTTCGCGTATTCCTGGGAATAGGCATGCTGGATGGTGTCGAGCACCACCTGCGGCTTCTGCGCCGAGGCGCCATTGTCGAGATAGACCAGCGGCTTGCCGTAGACCTCGCGCGACAGGATCGGGAAGTCGCGGCGGATCGCCTCGACGTCGTAGGGGATGTTTTCGACTTTCTGGTCCATTTCGAAGTCCTTGCCGCTCTAGGCCGCGTTGCTTCCAGCACCCCTCATCCGTCTTGGCGCTTCGCGCCAATCCACCTTCTCCCAGAAGGGGAGAAGGGTGGGAGCTTACCCGTGTGTCACAAACCAGTCGTCGAGCTTCGCTTCGAGCGCGTCGACGATCGTCTCGTCGTCCAGTTCCTCGATCACCTCGGCGACGAAAGCTTTGACCAGCAGGCCGCGAGCGGTCTTCTCGTCGACGCCGCGCGCCATCAGGTAGAACAGATGGTCGTGGTCGATTTCGGTGACCGTCGCGCCATGCCCGCAGACGACGTCGTCGGCGAAGATTTCAAGCTCCGGCTTGGTCGAGAACTCGCCATCGTCCGACAACAGCAGCGTGTTGCAGGCCATCTTGGCGTTGGTCTTCTGCGCATATTGGTGGACGTTGATGCGGCCCTGGAAAACGCCGCGCGCCTTGCCCGTCACTACGTTGCGGATCACTTCCGTCGAGGCCGTATGCGGCACGGCGTGGTCGAGCACCATGGTCACGTCGGTATGGGTGTCGCCGGCCAGAAGATTGATGCCGCGCAGCTGGAAGTCGGCGCCTTCGCCGGTCGTCCTGACCATGACCTCCTGGCGCACCAGCCTGCCGCCGGCGTTCATGACGAACAGCGTCAGCTTCGCGTTCTTGCCGATATGGGCCTTGAACTGCGCCAGATGCGTTGCCGTCTCCGGCTGCTCCTGGACGGTCAGCCACGTCACCTCGGCGCCCTCGCCGAGCACAAGCTGGCTGACCGAGCTCACCAGAGCAGCACCCTCGCCGGCCTGACGTTCTACGATAACAGCCTTGGCGCCAGCGCCGACGTGCACCATGAGGCGCACATGCGTCTGGCCGCCGGCCTGCAGGTTCTGCAATTCGATCGGCTTTTCCAGCTCGGCGCCATCGGCGATGTCGACAAAATAACCGTCGGCGACGAAAGCGGTGTTCAGCGCGCCGATAGCGTCATCGCTGCCATAGGGGTCGAGCCCCGGCGCTGCGCTGCCGTCGGTCAGTTTTTCCGACAGGCGCTGCATGGTGACGCCTTCGACGGCTGGCGTCTTCGCATCGGACTTGCCGTTCAGGATCGCCAGCACGGTGGAGCCTTCAACGATGGGTGCAACAGCCTTGACCATCGCGGCCGGATCGAAGTCCGGCACTGCGTTCAACAGCCGACGCAGATCGGTGTAGTGCCAGGATTCGATGCGCCGTGTCGGCAGGCCGTGCTTGATCGCTTCGATGGCGTCGTCGCGCTTCAGCATCACCGCGCCGTCGCCCGGCAGCAGCGACAGCCTGTCGCCGAACGCGTCGATCAACGCTGTTTCGGCCGGTGTCCGCTGGGGCTGAGTGTGCATATTCATGAGTTTGACCTTGCCTTCTGGCATCTCACGCGGCTTCGCCGATCACGCCGGCATAGCCATTGGCTTCCAGGTCGAGCGCCAGCGACTTATCGCCGGACTTGATCACCTGGCCCCTGTAGAGCACATGCACCGAGTCGGGCACGATGTGTTCGAGCAGGCGCTGGTAGTGGGTGATGACGAGGAACGCACGGTCGGGCGCACGCAACGCGTTGACGCCGTCGGAAACGATCTTCAGCGCATCGATGTCGAGGCCGGAATCGGTCTCGTCGAGCACGCAGAGTTTCGGCTCCAGCAGCTTCATCTGCAGGATCTCGGCGCGCTTCTTCTCGCCACCGGAGAAGCCGACATTGAGCGGCCGCTTTAGCATCGCCATGTCCATGCTGAGCGAGGCGGCGGCTTCCTTCACCCGCTTCAGGAATTCCGGGATCTTCAGCGGCTCTTCGCCACGCGCCTTGCGCTGCTCGTTCATCGCCACCTTCAGGAATTCCATGGTCGCGACGCCCGGTATCTCCATCGGATACTGGAAGGCGAGGAAGATGCCTGACGTGGCGCGCTCGGCCGGATCCATTTCGAGGATCGACTGGCCGTTGTAGAGGATGTCGCCCTCGGTCACCTCATAGTCCTCGCGACCGGCGAGAATATAGGACAGCGTCGACTTGCCCGAGCCATTCGGCCCCATGATCGCGGCGACCTCGCCGGCTTTCACCGTCAGGTTCAGGCCACGGATGATTTCAGTGCCGTCATCGACGATGCGGGCGTGCAGATTTCTGATTTCAAGCATTCTTTGTTTCCTGAATATCTTGTCCGGTCAGCCGACCGAACCCTCAAGGCTGATCCCGATCAGCTTCTGCGCCTCGACAGCGAATTCCATCGGCAGTTGCTGGATGACGTCCTTGACGAAGCCGTTGACGATCAGCGCGATCGCTTCCTCTTCGGGAATGCCGCGCTGCATGACGTAGAATTTCTGGTCCTCGGAAATCTTCGACGTCGTCGCTTCGTGCTCGAACTGCGCCGTCGAATTCTTGGCTTCCATGTAGGGCACGGTGTGGGCGCCGCACTGGTCGCCGATCAGCAATGAATCGCAGTTGGTGAAGTTGCGGGCATTGGTCGCCTTGCGGTGCGCCGAGACCTGGCCGCGATAGGTGTTCTGCGAGAAGCCGGCGGCGATGCCCTTGGAGATGATGCGGCTCGACGTGTTCTTGCCGAGATGGATCATCTTGGTACCGCTGTCGACCTGCTGGTAGCCGTTCGACACGGCGATCGAATAGAACTCGCCGCTGGAATCGTCGCCGCGCAGGATGCAGCTCGGGTACTTCCAGGTGATGGCCGAGCCGGTTTCGACCTGCGTCCACGAAATCTTCGAACGGTCGCCGCGACAGTCGCCGCGCTTGGTGACGAAATTGTAGATGCCGCCCTTGCCCTCGGCGTCGCCGGGGTACCAGTTCTGCACCGTCGAATATTTGATCTCGGCATCGTCGAGCGCCACCAGTTCGACGACAGCGGCATGAAGCTGGTTCTCGTCGCGTTGCGGCGCCGTGCAGCCTTCGAGATAGGAGACGTAAGCCCCCTCCTCGGCGATGATCAGCGTGCGCTCGAACTGGCCGGTGTTCTTCTCGTTCATGCGGAAATAGGTCGACAGCTCCATCGGACAGCGCACGCCCTTGGGCACGAAGACAAACGAGCCGTCGGTGAACACGGCGGAATTCAGCGTGGCGTAGTAGTTGTCGGAGGTCGGCACGACCGAGCCGAGATACTTCTTCACCAGTTCCGGATGCTCGCGGATGGCCTCCGAAATCGAGCAGAAAATGACGCCGGCCTGCGCCAGTTCCTTCTTGAAGGTGGTGACGACGGAGACGGAATCGAACACGGCATCGACAGCGACGCGGCCCGATTTATAGACATTGTCGCTGACTTCCTCGAGTTCCGAGGCATCGGTCTTCTGCACGCCGGCGAGGATTTCCTGCTCCCTCAGCGGGATACCCAGCTTTTCGTAGACCTTCAGCAGTTCGGGATCGACATCGCTCAGCGACGTCGGGCCGGGCGTGCTCTTTGGCGCCGCGTAGAAGTAGATGTCCTGGAAATCGATCTTCGGGTAGTGAACGCGCGCCCAGGTCGGCTCGTCGAGCGTCAGCCAGCGGCGATAGGCTTCCAGGCGCCATTCCAGCATCCAGGACGGTTCGTCCTTCTTGGCCGAAATGAAACGGATGATGTCTTCGCTCAGGCCCTTGGGGGCCTTGTCCATCGCGATTTCGGTCTGGAATCCGTATTTGTATTGGTCGACGTCGATCTTTCGGACCCGATCGATCGTGTCCTGCACAGCAGGCATATGCGTTCTCCATCCACGCCGGGGTCAAGGCCCGACAGTTTTCAAACTATGGCACCGCCAAAATGAACGCCAAAGGGCATTCGAGGCAGCGTAAGTTTTATATAGTGCGTTTCGACCGGAAATTCACCCGGCCAATATGAAACGCACGGCTCTACCAGGCCGAAGGCCTGTCTATTTCCGGCCGCTGCTCATGCGGCCTTTTCGCTATTCGCCCGACGCACGGCGATTGCCGCGAGCGCGGTGCGAAACAGTTCCATGTCCTCGGCGCCGGTCGCGGCACCGATCGACACGCGCAAGGCGCCAAGGCTGTCGCCGTATCCCATGGCTTTCAACACATGGCTCGGCCCGACTTTGCCCGAAGAACACGCGGAGCCGGCCGACAGCGCCACACCGGCGAGATCGAAGGCGATCTGCGCGGTTTCAGCCTTGATCCCCGCAATAGCGAAGAATGTCGTGTTGGCAAGCCTCGGCGCGCCGGTTCCAAAGATTTCCGCGTCCGGCACCAGCATTTTCACCATGGCCTCGATCTCGTCGCGGCGATGACGCACCGCGTCCATGGCCTGCAGTCCGGCGAGAGCCTCGCGCGCCGCGGCGCCAAAACCGGCAATGGCAGCGAGGTTCTCGGTGCCGCCGCGATGGCCCTTTTCCTGGCCACCGCCATTGATCAGCGGCTTCGGCATCATCAGATCC
The DNA here is from genome assembly GCF_057784235.1 of Mesorhizobium sp. CNPSo 4670. Classification (NCBI taxonomy): domain Bacteria; kingdom Pseudomonadati; phylum Pseudomonadota; class Alphaproteobacteria; order Hyphomicrobiales; family Phyllobacteriaceae; genus Mesorhizobium; species Mesorhizobium sp. CNPSo 4670. The sequence goes on from NZ_JBWJFQ010000035.1 coordinate 7,454, forward strand.
GAGGCGGCGACGATGGCGCCAACGCCCTTGGGACCACCAATCTTGTGCGACGACAAAATCAGATAATCGGCGTAACCCGCTGATAGATCGATCGAAACGCGTCCCGCGGCCTGGACCGCGTCGACGACGAGAACGCCGCCCGCAGCCTTGACGATCTCGGCGATACGATCGATCGGCTGGATGACGCCGGTCTCGTTGTTGGCGGCATGGATGGCGACCAGCGGCACGCCCTCGGCCTTGTCATGATGAGCGAGTGCTGCCGCCAACGCGCCGAGATCGGCGACGCCGTCGGCGTCGACGCCGATCCGCGTCACCTGCGCTGCGGGGAAGCGCCCGCCATTCAACAGGCAGGGATGATCGGCCTCGGACACGTAAAGACGGCTCATGCGCACGCTGCCACGCCCCATCTGCCAGTCTGATGTCAGCAGCGTCGAGGCAGCTTCCGTCGCGCCAGAGGTGAACACGACATGCTCAGGCCTGGCGTTGACCAGCGCTGCGACATCTCGCCTTGCGGTCTCGATCAGGCGCCGTGCGGCGCGCCCTTCGGCATGGACCGACGACGGGTTGGCGGCGACATCAAGTGCGGCGACCATAGCCTCGCGCGCCGCCGCAAGCAGCGGAGCACTGGCATTATAGTCGAGATAGGCGCGCATTCCGGCCATTTTCGTCCGTTTGGTTCCCGTCAGAAGCCATTCCGATGTCGTATCGCGTTATTTCCTTGAAATTCCAAGGCGAGCCGTCCTATTTACGCGGCTTGCGGCGCGGGTGGCCCGGCTCGACGTCTGGCCACTCAGTTTTGAACAATTCTAAACTAGCTTCTAAGAAGACGCTCGCCCTGCGTCAAGGCCAGAGGAAGACACGTTCCGGGCGCCGCGCATTCGTATACCAAGTGGAGTATTTCATGCCTGAGGTCATTTTTACCGGTCCTGCCGGCCGCCTGGAGGGACGCTACCAGCCTTCCAAGGAAAAGAGCGCGCCGATTGCCATCGTTCTGCACCCGCACCCGCAATTCGGCGGCACGATGAACAACAAGATCGTCTACGACCTCTTCTACATGTTCCAGAAGCGGGATTTCACCACGCTTCGCTTCAATTTCCGCGGCATCGGCCGCAGCCAGGGCGAGTTCGACCACGGCACCGGCGAGTTGTCGGACGCGGCGGCGGCACTCGACTGGGTGCAGTCGCTGCATCCGGATTCCAAGAGCTGCTGGGTCGCCGGTTACTCCTTCGGTTCGTGGATCGGCATGCAGTTGTTGATGCGCCGGCCGGAGATCGAAGGCTTCATCTCGATCGCGCCGCAGCCCAACACCTATGATTTCTCGTTCCTGGCGCCCTGCCCGTCATCGGGGCTGATCATCCATGGCGATGCCGACAAGGTGGCGCCGCCGAAGGATGTGCAAGGCCTGGTCGACAAGCTGCACACGCAGAAGGGCATCACCATCACGCAAAAGACCTTGCCCGGCGCCAACCATTTCTTCTCCAACGATGCCGACCTGCTGCTCGAGGAATGTGCCGACTATCTCGACCGCCGGCTGGCCGGCGAATTGTCGGATCCGCGCCCCAAGCGGCTGAGATAGGCGAAGCGGCCGAGATAGGCAAAGGAAGCGGGCAGCGATGTACGAGCCTCCTCATTTCAGGGAAACACGGCCGGAAATCCTGCACGGGCTGATCCGGGCGCATCCGCTCGGCCTGTTGATTTGCAACGGAGCCGAGGGGCCTGTCGCCAACGCCATCCCGTTCCTGCTCGACGCAGACGTGCCGCCGAACGGCAGGCTGCGCGCCCATCTGGCCAAGGCCAATCCGCAATGGCAGCTGTTGGCCGACAATCCGGCATCACCCGTGCTGATCGTCTTCCAGGGCACCGATGCCTATGTGACGCCGTCCTGGTACGAGACCAAGCGTGAGACCGGCAAGGTGGTGCCAACCTGGAATTATGCCATCGTGCAGGTGCGCGGCACCGTCAAGGTGATGGACGACCAGGCCTGGCTGGCGCAGCAGATCGCCGATCTGACCACGTCCCAGGAAGGCACCCGCGACGCGCCCTGGGCGGTGACCGATGCGCCGGCGCCCTTCATCCAGTCGCAGATCAAGGGCATCATCGGGCTGGAAATCGAGATCGCAGAAATCCACGGCAAGTGGAAGGTCAGCCAGAACCGGCCGGTCGCCGATCGCGCCGGCGTTGCGCAAGGGCTTGAGAACGAAGACCACCAGTCGCCCGACATGGCCCGCCTAGTCAGGTCCTACGGCGGGCTGGACAGCAACTAGGCCTCAGCTTCGGCCCAAACCCTGGTGCTCAGCCAGCCTTGCTTGTCGGGCCGATCAGCCAAAACGTCTTCTTGCGGACCGGCAACCCCGACGGCATCGGGCGAAAGATGAAGCCGAGCCGGGCAAAGACAAGCCCGCACGCCAGCGCGAAGGCGCAGCCGAGGCCGAAGCCGGCGACGGTGTCGCTGGGATAGTGCGCGCCGACGAAGACGCGCGTCGAGGCAATGCAGGCGGTTATCGCCAAGGCGATGTACCAGCGCCGGGGAAACAGCAGCAGAGCGACCCCGAACACGGCGCCCATGGTCGTGGCATGGCCGGACGGGAAGCCGGCGAACCGCGCATCGAAGGCAAACGGATGCAAGGCCAGCACGCCAAAATCATCGAAATAGAGCGGGCGAGCCCGACCGATCGCGTATTTCAGCACATTGACGGACAGGCCGGACAGGCCGGCGGCGCTCAGCACCAGAAAGGCCAGGCAGGTCCAATTGTAGACCAGCATCAGCGAGCGCCTTGAAAGGCTTCGCCAGTCCGTCAGGTTCGCGGCGACAAGCAAAAGCGCCGATGGAATGAGATACCAGCCGCCCAGGCCGAACTGCGTGAAAAAGTCGGCCAGATGGACGAACCCTGGCGACCACTGGCCATGAAGCATCCCTGCCGGGGTATCGAGGCGAACAAACGCTGCCGCCGTCAGCAAGACCCAGACCACGCCCCAGACCGGCCACACTACGTTCGGGTACCTGGCGGGACGAGCGGCGAAACGCCTTCTAGCGATCTGCATCGTATCGCGAAAATTGTCGAGGGATCGGCGCCCCACCCCAAGGAGCATACCGGAAACGGAAGGGCGCGATTTCACCAGCATAGGAAATTCGACCCTGTCATCGACGAGCCGTCATGGCGCCACACGATAGAGGCCGAGCGACAGTTTGTCTCCCGATGAATAGTTGAGGCCGTCGATCAGGGCAACGCGGTTCACCGATTTGCCCTGTGCCGCCAGCAGGCCAGTCAGTTTCTGCTCGTCCTCGACCGGTGCCAGCGCCAGCGCGCAGGCCGGATCGGCAAACAGATGCCTGGCGACGCCCTCGACATTGGTCAGCACCGTTTTCGTGCCGACCAGGAACACCAGGCTCGGTTCCTGAAATCGCGACGAGGCCAGCACGGTGGTGTCGCAGGGCTTGTTGGCGCGCACCGCCGCCTCGATGGCCGGGCTCAGCCAGATCGGCTTCAGCGATGGCGCTATGACGCCGAACAGCAGCGCATAGGTGATGCCAGCACAGACCGCGACAGCGCCGATGCGGCGGAGCGGCACTTGCAGCTGCCGCGAAAAGGCGAAGTAGCCCGCGCCGAGCGCGGCCGCGGCGGCCGGAATGCTCCACCATGAGAACGTGCCTGTGAGGTAGATCGGCGCTCCGACGCAGACCGCCGCCAGGCCGAGGCTCACGACGCCAAGACCAAACGCCGTCGACCACCACAACCAGTCCTGCCAGCGCCGGAGCGGCGCGTTCGCATCCTGCGGCGACAATGTCAGCAGCCAGCCGATCAGCAATGCCATGCCGGGATAGGCCGGCAGGACATAGTGCGGCAGCTTGGTCGGGATCAGTTCGAACACCAGCCAGAACGGAATGTACCAGGCGAGGCAGAAGCGCAGCCGGGGGTCATCGCGCAGGCGGTTGAGGGCCTGGAGCCCGGCGCCGACCGCGATCAGGCCGAAGGGCCACATGAACAGCGAATAGGTCAGCATGTAGAAGCCGGGCGGCAGGCCGTGCGATTCCTCGCCCGAGGCGACCTTGCCGATCATGTCCTTGCCGACCGCTTGCTGCAAGAAGGCGCCGCCGCTCTTCCAGGTGATCAGCGCAAGCCAGGGCAGCACGATCAGCACGACGAGCGCCAGGCCTCGCCCCACCTTGAGCTTCGACAGCCAGCGCCCGTCACGCTCGAAGGCGAACAGCACCGCGATGGTGAGTGCCGACAGCAGCGGCGCAATCGGGCCCTTGATGAGGATCGCAGCACCCTGCGCGATCCAGAAGATCCACCAGAGATGGCCGCCGACAGGTTGGTTCCGGCGCGACGCCAGATACATCTGCGCCAGCGCGCCTTGCGCCGCCACGCAACAGGCCAGCAGCATCGCGTCGGTCTTGGCGTCGCGGCCTTCGAAAGCGGTGGCGAAGATCGCCGCCATGACCAGGCCGGCGGCGATACCGGCATTGGCCCCGAACAGATTGGTGCCGGTCCAGGCGATGCCGACAACGGCAATCGCAATGCCAAGCGCCGAGACCAGGCGATAAACCCAGATCGGAGCGGCAGCGCCCTCGCCGCTCAGCGCCACGGCGGCCGATTGCAGCCAGTAGATGCCGATCGGCTTCTGGTAGCGCGAGGCGTCCTGAAAGCGGATGTCGATATAGTCGCCGCTCTCGGCCATCTGCTTGGTGGCCTGGACGAAGCGCGACTCGTCGCGGTCGATCGGCGGCAGCGACACCAGTCCCGAAACCGTCATCACCAGGCTGAACAGGAAGAGAAGGATGTAATTCCTGTTCACCGCCATGTCCCGGCCTCTGTGACGAATTTTGATTGATATGCCACGCTGCTCAATCGATCGCCGTTCAATCGACCTTGCTCATCGCGGTCTTGCGCTCGTTGGCGATCAGCCAGAGATTGCGGATGTAGATGAACAGGCCCATGGACTGTCCGGCGATGAACACCGGATCCTGACGCTGGATGGCATAGATCAGAAGCAGGCCGCCGCCGAACAGGGAAAAGAACCAGAAGGCGACCGGCACCACGCTGCGCTTGGCCTTTTCCGAGGCCAGCCACTGCACGACGAACCGCATGGTGAAGAAGAACTGCGCCACGAAGCCGAGCAGGATCCACGCATCGAACTGCTTGATGAAAACCTGGTGAAGCCAGGTCACCAATTCCTGAAGCACGTTAACCACGGCTGATTTCCTCTACTTTAGGCATTCTGCGGCGCCGGCGGCGCAGCCACCAGACACCGGCGAGATCGAGAACCCCCTGCAGGCCGCGATCGAAAATGCCGTAATTCGACTTGCCGTGCCGGCGCGAGCGATCGACGACATCGCAATGCACGACGCGATAGCCCTCCTGGATGACCAGGGCCGGAACGAAGCGATGGGTGCCGTCGAAGAACGGCAATCTGCGCAGGATATCGGTATGGACCGCCTTCAGGCCGCAGCCGGTGTCGCGCGTCTCGTCATGCAGGATGGCATTTCTCAGCCAGTTGGCGAAACGTGACGCCAGTTGCTTGACCTTGCTGTCACGGCGCTTGAGACGCTGCCCCTGTGCGGCGCCGAAATCGGGGCCGGCCTGCCGAAGCGCATCGATCAGCACCGGAATGTATTGAGGGTCGTTCTGGCCGTCGCCGTCGATCGTGGCGACGATGCTGCCACGCGCCGCCCAGGCGCCCGAGCGCACCGAAAGGCTCTGGCCAGCGGATTTCCGGTGGCGCAATTCCCGTACCGGAAACGGGCGAAGTGCTGCCTGCGCTGCGAGCACCGAAGCGGTGTCGTCGGTCGAGCCGTCGTTGACGATGATCAGTTCAAAGTCGCGCCCGGCCATGGTGGCCTCGATCTCGTCGATCAACAGCGGCAGATTTGCCGCCTCGTTCCTGCAAGGAATGACGATGGATATCAATGCGTCCGGCATGTCGCGTCGGGGCTCTGTCGTCGGATATGGCATTTTGTGGATGCCGTGCGGTGCCGCTCGAGGTCGTGGACTGCAAGAACCTTTGGCGCGGCGCCTCATTACGCCAGCCGAAACGATGAAGCAAGCATAGCGGGCGTCATCCGCGCGGGTCGCAAAACCGGATTCCACTTTTGCTGATCGCGGATCTCTGCCTGGCGCGCGATCGAACGCAAAACCGGATTCCACTTTTGCTGATCGCGCTTGGGTGCTAAACGCGCGCGTTCATGCACGCCACGCCCGGGCCAGATTGGCCGGACGCTTTCGGGAAACACAAAATGCCTGCCTTCAAATCCGATTTCCTGCGCACGATGAGCGAGCGCGGTTTCATCCACCAGACTTCGGATGATGCCGGCCTCGACAATCTCTTCGCCACGGAGACGGTGACGGCCTATATCGGCTTCGACGCGACCGCCAAAAGCCTGCATGCCGGTTCGCTTATCCAGATCATGATGCTGCACTGGCTGCAGCAGACCGGTCACCGGCCGATCGCGCTGATGGGTGGCGGCACCTCGATGATCGGCGACCCGTCCTTCAAGGACGAGGCACGCAAGCTGCTGACCCCGCAGGACATCGACGACAACCTCGCCGGCATCCGCCGCAACTTCATGCCGTACCTCAAATTCGGCAGCGGGCCGAACGACGCGGTCATGATCAATAACGCCGACTGGCTGATGGAGATCAACTACGTCAATTTCCTGCGCGACGTCGGCCGTCACTTTTCGGTCAACCGCATGCTGGCCTTCGATTCCGTCAAGCTGCGGCTCGATCGCGAGCAGTCGCTGTCGTTCCTCGAATTCAACTACATGATCCTGCAGGCCTATGATTTCGTCGAGCTCTACAAGCGCCTCGGCTGCCGCTTGCAGATGGGCGGCTCCGACCAGTGGGGCAACATCATCAACGGTATCGATCTCGGCCGCCGCATGGAGGACGCGCAGCTGTATGCGCTGACCACGCCGTTGCTCACCACCTCATCAGGCGCCAAGATGGGCAAGTCGGCGTCGGGCGCGGTCTGGCTCGATGCGGAGATGCTGAGCACCTACGAGTTCTGGCAGTACTGGCGCAACACCGAGGATGCAGACGTCGGCCGCTTCCTGAAACTCTACACGACGTTGCCGCTGGACGAGGTCGCGCGGCTCGAGCAGCTCGGCGGATCCGAGATCAATGAGGCCAAGAAGGTCCTCGCCACCGAGATCACGGCCTTGCTGCATGGTCGTGCGGTCGCGGAACAAGCCAGCGAGACGGCGCGCAAGACGTTTGAGGAGGGCGCGCTCGCCGAATCGCTGCCGAGCGTCGAGGTGGACAAGGCAGCGCTCGAAGCCGGCGTCGGCGTCCTGTCGTTGCTGGTGACAGCCGGACTGGCGGCGTCGAACGGCGAGGCGCGGCGGCACGTGCAGGGCGGTGCGGTGCGGTTGAACGACCAGCCCGTCAGCGACGAGCGCCGGCTGGTGACGCTTCAGGATTTGAGTCCGGAAAAGATCGTAAAGCTTTCACTCGGCAGGAAAAAGCATATTTTGGTTCGGCCAGCTTGAGATCGGTCACCGATATTCAAAGATAGACCTGAAGATGCCGGGTGCGATCACCGACAGCGGGTTGATATCCAGCACCGGCTTGTTGGCATTGCCCTTGAGGCGATAGGTGACGCCAATCAGGCCGCGGTCGCGGCCATTGCCGAGAAGCGCGCCTACGATGGGCAATTCGCCGAAGATGCGATTGAGGCCATAGACCGGCATGAACGTGCCGGTCATGTCCATGTTGTTGTCCTGGTCGTAGAGGGTGCCCTGGAACGTGGTGCCGATGCGGGGGCCGCGCAGCACGCCATTGGCCAGTTTCAGATAGCCGCCGCCCTTGTCGATCTCGGCGTAGCCGCGTTCGAACTTGACCCGCGAGGTGTCCAGGTTGCCCTTGACCGCCTGGTTGAGGCTGCGGCTGTCGCCGGCCGGCGTGGTCGAGACGATGGAAGCCAGTTTCGGCTCATTGACCACGAAGAAGTTGCTGGTATCGACCTTGCCCCTCAGCGATCCGTCGCTCGGCCCCGCCAGCGCCAGCGTGATCGCTCCGCCTTCCATATGCTCGTAAATGTTGAGGAACCGAAGGATCGCGCCAGCGTCCGCGGACTGCATGTTGAGTGTGCGCTGGCCGCCGCCGGTCGTGTTGCTGATGGTTATGGCGGCGCCCGAACTTGCCGTGGCGCTGACCTTCAGCCCGTTCACGCGCGAACCGGCAGCGCTGTAGTCGAGCTTCAGGTTGGACAATTGCTCGTCGTGGAAACCGGTCAGCTGATCGACATCGGCGCTGACGGAAATGGCATCGGAGCCGGTGGTCTTGGTTGCCGTGTCGACGTCCGAGGTGAACTGCTTGATCAGCGAGCGGGCATCCAGCGCGTTGCCTGATATGTCGACCGCATAGCCCTTGCCGGACCGCTTCACCGACACGGCGACATCGTCGCCCCGGTTCAAGGTCACCTTGCTGAACTTCGCGGAAGACAGGGCGCCATTGACCAGCACGATGTCGCCTTCGATGGAGAAGGTCTTTCCGTCGAGATCGAAGTCGGACAGCGTCGTTGTGTCGCCGGACTTGGACATGACGAATGTGGCTTTGGCGGGAACCCCCGCCCCCTTGCTCCAGCCGGCCCAGGGGATGTCCAGCCTGGCGTTGGTCAGATCGGCCGAGACGTTCTGGTCGCCGCTGCCGCTCTTGTCGATCGCGACCTTCACCGTTCCGCCAAGCAGCGGCGTCAAGCCGGGCATTGCGGCGGCACGGATCTTGTCGTCGAGCACCAGGGCCACCTTGCGGCTGGGCGGCGGCCCGTCATCCCGGAGTGGCTCGATCAGGTCGAGTTCGGCCGGAATGCCGTTCAGCGATGCCTTGGCCGAGATCACCGCCTTTTCAGGGTCGACGGTGATCGAACCGTCGGCATCCGTCACGGTCTGCCCCTCGAACGGCTTGGCCAATGACATGCCGCTGTAGTCGAGCGACACCAGCCAATCGAGCTTCGAGGAGTCGACGCCGGACTGCAACGGAATGTCAGCCCTGACATGGCCGGTGACGCTGCCCGACAGATCTTCCGGCAAAAGGCCGACATGGCGCATGGCGTTGATCGGCTCGTAGGAAGCGAGTTCGGCAACGGCGGAGGCGTCGCCCTCGACATCGATGTCGAGCGCACCGATGACTGGCGGGTGGTTGGCGGCCTTGACCGTCAGCGTGCCATTGCTGGCCGCGACGGTGCGGCCGCTGGGCATGTAGACGGTGCCCGAGGACAGGGAGACGTCGACATCATTGCCATGGAAACCAACAACGCCGACGGCGTCGCGTATCGGCGGAATGCGGCCGGCCGTGTCAAAACGCGATCCCTCGATCTGGAAGCGACCGAACACCTCGTCGGCGGACAGCGGCACGCCGTTGCCGAGACGGTTCGGGACGACGTGGAACTGGAGGTTGGCGTCGACGACGCGGCCGCCAAACAGATTGGCCAGCACCCACAGCCGGGCGTTGCGTGCCGAAAACCATGGCCAAAGCTGCTTGACGTGAGAGACCTGCATGTTGTGGACGTTGAACGCCAAGTTGATTCCCGGCGCCTTGCCGTCGACGAACTCCACAGCGGCGGTGCCCAGCACCTCGCCGGAGGAGGCGGAGCGAAGCGCGATCTGCTCGGCGACCAGCCTGTGGCTCACCGTGTTGTAGACACCGGCAATCCGGGCGAGGAAGGTGAGCGCTGGCTCGGGCGAGTCCGAAGGCGCCAGCGAGGAACCGTCGCTCGTCAGGTCATAGCGATAGGCCGGTTCCTCGCCGGCCGCTCCGGTTGCCGGCTTCGGCCCGATCGAACCGGCGAAATCGAATGTCGACCGGCCGATCTTCAGCAGCAATCTGTCCACCTGGACCTTGTTGCTGCCCGCAACCAGCGTGGCGTTGACGTCGACGTCCGCCGGCAGCAGCCCGCGTGTGCCGAGATCGAGGATGGAACCAGTCGATGACAGAGCGGCCGTCAGCCGCGATGCATTCGTGCCAGACCCTTCCGATCCGGTCAGCTTCAGCGCCACCGCACCCAGCTTTCCAGCAGCGGCTGTGGTGTCGGAGACGCCCGTGACAACACTGGGATCCGCCAGATTGATGCTCGCGTCCAGCGCCGTCACGCGGTGTGCCGCGATATCGCGGGTGGCGGAAGCGGCAATGGTAACCGCCCTGCCGTCGACATCGGCCTGCGACGAAAACTGCATGCCGCCCGGTCCCGACTGCACGACGGCGGCGTCGGTGACTTTGACCCGCTTTATCGTTGCGGTTTCGGGCAGTACGAATTCGACATTGCGAAGATCGATCTGGCGCATCGAATCTTCCCGCACGGCGTCGAGCGCGCTGTGAACGTTGGCGAACACCGCAGCCGTCAGTTTCTCCGGATCGACGAGGCCATCCTGATTGCGCAGGCTTGCTGCCCAATCTCCGCCGGACGGCATCGCCGCCACGACGATGTGCGCATCGGATATCCTGGCGCTGGTCAGCCGCACTTCCCCGCGCAGCAGCGGTATCAGGCGCACGCCGAAGCGCACGCGGCCCGCATCGGCCATCGGCTTGCCGTCGGCGGTCTTCAGGCTGACGTCGCTGACCTGCAACGCAATGAAGCTCGATCCATCAAGGGTGATGCGCGCCGGCCCCACCGAAACATCGACATCGACGCCGGCCAATTTCTCGATGGCAGTTTCCGCTTCCGCCCGAAGCCGCTCGGAGCCAACGCCGGACGCACCGACCAGATAGACAGCGACCGCCGCCAACAGGACGAGGCAGGCGAAACCGGCGAACACCCTTGCCAGGATGCGAAAGCCGCGTCCGATCCGCGCCTGACCCAGCGGCGGCACGCGGCACGCGGAGGGAAAGGCCCCCAGGTCGGTGATCTCATGCCGCCTGAACCGGATCTTCTCGTGCTGCGGTTGCTCCTGATCCACGCAATTTTCCGTTGTACGAACTCGATCGTGGACGAATCCCCGCTCGACACTATATCGGTGTGGCTTGGCGCGTAACCACAAACAAGGGCATCGGTATGGCTGACCTAGACGTAGGCGATATCGCGCCGCAATTCGACCTGCCGCGGGACGGCGGCGGATCGCTCAGCCTTGCCGCAACCTCCGGCAAGCCCATTGTGCTCTATTTCTATCCGCAGGACGACACAACAAGCTGCACGCAAGAGGCAATCAGCTTTTCGCAACTGAAGCCCGAATTCGAGAAGGCCGGCGCGGTGGTGATCGGCCTGTCGCCTGATAACGTCAAAAAGCACGACAAGTTCAAATCGAAATACAGCCTCACCATCGACCTCGCCGCCGACGAGGAGCGCAAGGTGATCGAGGCCTACCATGTGTGGGTCGAAAAATCGATGTATGGCCGCAAATACATGGGGGTCGAGCGGGCGACGTTCCTGATCGGCCGCGACGGACGGATTGCCAGGGTCTGGCGCAAGGTCCGGGTCAAGGGCCATGCCGAAGAGGTGCTCGCGGCTGTCCGCGCGCTTTGAGATCTTCGTCGGCACGGCCGACTGCCCGCAACCCCATGCCCGCCTGACGGGCAATCGTTACTGAAAAGTCCGCAGCGCAAAGCTTTGTTAACCTTAATAATGTGTAGTCAAGCTGTCGTGGTGTCGTAAACGAAAGCTTGGTCCCGTGAAGGCAACCGGTCAGTCAGCAGTCTTCGGCAGGCGCAAAGAGCCCCACACGATCATCATCGCCCGGGGCGATCAGATCAGGCACTTCACGATCCGCCCCTGGCTCGCGGCCTTTGTCGGCTCGGCGCTGGCGGCCATCGCCATCGGCTACCTGCTGGCCACCTCCTATCTTGTGCTGCGCGACGACCTGATCGGCGCCACCACGGCGCGGCAGGCACGCATGCAGCAGGCCTATGAAGATCGCATTTCGGCGCTTCGCGCCCAGGTCGACCGCATCACCAGCCGCCAGCTGCTCGACCAGCAGCTGATGGAAACCAAGGTCAGCGAACTGCTTGAACGCCAGAGCCAGCTCAGCCAGCGTCATGGCCGCCTCGGCCCGCTGCTCGAACGCGCAGAGAGCGAAGTCGGAGCGGCGCCTGCCGAGGATCCGGTGGCGGCCGGCAAGCCGGACAAACGCGCCGAGGTGACCGGCAGCATCAAGCCGCCGGCGCAGGCCTACGCGGTCGCCAGCCTGGGCGCCGATCTCGGCGCCGGCGACACCCGGCCATTCTCGTTGTGGTCGACCCGCTCCGATCCGCTGCCCAACGATTCAGCCGCCGATCGTGCCGACCGACTGTTCGTGTCGATCAACCAGTCGCTGAAATCCATCGAGAGCGATCAACTGACCCGCATCAGCACGCTCGCCGACAACGCCTACAAGAGCGCCGACGCGATCACGCAGGCACTTGAAGCGGCGGGCCTGCCGGTAGACAGCGATTTCGGCAAGAACGAGAGCGACGTCGGCGGACCGCTGATCCCGCTCGACAGTTCGATGATGTTCGACAGCAAGGTCAAGGAACTGGACGAGGCGCTGGACACGCTCGACCATCTCAAGAAGGAAGCGCGCCAGCTGCCGCTGACAAACCCAGCTCCGGGCCATTCCGTCACCAGCCCGTTCGGCGTGCGCACCGACCCGATCCTCGGCACCGCGGCGCTGCATTCCGGAATGGATTTCAGGGCGCCGATCGGCATGGCCGCAAAGGTCACCGCGCCCGGCGTCGTCACCAAGGCAGGCTGGAACGGTGGCTATGGCCGCATGGTCGAGGTCGACCACGGCAATGGTTTTGCGACGCGCTATGGGCATCTCAGCGAAATCGACGTGACCGTGGGCGAGAAACTGGATGTCGGCGCCGTCATCGGCAAGACCGGCAGCAGCGGCCGCTCGACCGGCCCGCACCTGCACTACGAAGTCCGCCACAATGGCGAAGCCATCGATCCGCTGCGCTTCCTCACGATCGGCAAGAAGGTCGCCCAGTATCTCTGAGCCGCGCAGGCCCTGAGCTGATTGGCCCAATACCTCCGAACTCCTATCTGCCCCGCTTCGCGAGCAACCCGGCGAGCCGAGGCAACGCCATCCATGCCGCCTGACTACCGGACGATGGTTTCGCGCCCCTGAAATCATCCACTGGTCAAGCCCTCGTCCCGAAGGGCCGGATGCACGAATTTATTTTTGAATTCCATTTGACTGAATAAATAAGCGGTGCGAAGCTGAGCTCTCCTAAGGGGCGCACGTCATGGCACTGCGAGGGACCAATCAGGAGTTCGGGCGGCCGTACAACCGGCGCATCGTGCTTGAGTCCATCCGCCTGCAGGGACCAATCGCCCGCGGCGAGATCGCCAGGCGCGTCGGGCTCACCGTCCAGACCGTGTCGACCATCGTTCGCGAACTCGAAGAGCAGGGCTACATCCTTTCGCTGCGCGAAGAGCCGAAGGGCCGCGGCCTGCCCCCGGCGACCCTGCGCATCAATCCCGAGGGCGGCTATGCAGTCGGTATCCACATCACCCCGTTCGGCATCAGTGCCGCCTTGATCAATCTGAGCGGCGACGTGATCGAGAGCACGTACCGCGAAGCCCCGAACGCGACGCCCGACCACGCCTTCGACCTGATCGGAGCAATGGTGGTTGAATTGACCAGATTGCGGGCGGGAGGGCGCGTCCTCGGGGTCGGCCTCGCCCTGCCCGGCCCGTTCGGCGTCGAGTCCATGAGCTTTGTCGGCCCCACCACCATGACCGGCTGGAAGGATGTGGCGCTGCGTGAGCGGTTGGCGACTTCGACCGGACTGCCGGCCTTCTTTGAAACCGACATGGCGGCGGCCGCCATGGGCGAGCGCCTCTACGGCCTCGGCGCGCAATTTTCCGAATACTATTATCTTTATTTCGGCGTTGGCCTGGGCGGCGTCATGGTTCATGACGGCAGCGTGTTGCGCGGCGCCTGGGGAAATGCCGGCGAGGTCGGACACATTCCCGTCGTTCCAGGTGGCGAGGCTTGCCCCTGCGGCAACAGCGGCTGTCTCGAAAGATACCTCTCGCTCGAGGCGCTCCGGCGCTGGAATGGCAGCGAGGCCGATTGGGTGGCGGAAGTCGCCCCGATCTTTCGCAACGCCGTCGCCACCATCGAGAACCTGTTCGACCCCGAGACCATCATCCTCGGCGGGCTGGCCTCCACCGACCTGCTCGAACGGCTGGCTGGTTCAACCGAAGGCCTGCACAACTCCGTCTCGGCGCGAAAGGACCGCACGACGCCGCGCGTCATGGTCGCGCGGGGCGGGCAGCATTCGGTGCTGCGCGGCGCAGCCGCCCTTGCGGTTTCCGGGGTGCTGTCGCCGCGTTTCGGCCAGATCTTCACGGCTGAACGCGAACGCGGGCGCGATCTTCTGAAAACCGGAGGGATTGCGGCATGAGCGAACCCCTGCTGGTGCTCGACAACGTCACCAAGAACTATGGCGCGATCGAAGCGCTGAAGGGGATCAGCTTCTCGATCGGCAAGGGCGAGGTCGTGGCGCTGCTGGGCGACAACGGCGCCGGCAAATCGACACTGGTCAAGATCATCGCCGGCGGGCTGGAGCCGACCTCGGGGCGCATGCTGTTCGAGGGCAAGGAGTTCCTTGCCAGGTCGCCCGCCGAAGCCAAGGCGGCGGGCATCGAAACCGTCTACCAGGACCTGTCGCTGTGCACCAATGTCGACGTGGTCGCCAACTTTTTCATGGGCCGCGAGATCATCAGGAAGGTTCTTGGCATCCCCGTGCTCGACGAGCGCGCCATGGAGGCCGTCGTCGAAAAGGCACTGGCCAGCGCCGGCACGCGCATTTCCTCGCTGCGCGCCAATGTCGAGCATCTCTCCGGCGGCCAGCGGCAGGCCATCGAGCTCAACCGGTTCGTGCATTGGGGCGGCAAGCTGGTGCTGCTCGATGAACCGTTCGCCGCCCTCGGCGTCGAGCAGACGCGGCGCGGTCTCGACATGATCCGCCAGGTGGCGAGCCAGGGCATCGGCGTCGTCATCATCACCCATATCATGCAGCAGGCCTTCCAGGTCGCCGACCGGATCGTGGTGATCCGCCAGGGCGTCGTGGCGGGCGATGTTGCACGCAACAAAACAAGTCCCGATGCGGTGATCAACATGATCACCGGGGAGACGCTTGCCGGTGCCGGACCGGCAGGCTGAGGGACAAAAGAGGGGTCCGGCTCAACAGGAGCGAACCACATGAAGCGAATACTTCTTGCTGTCTTCGGTATCCTGGCACTGGCCTTTGCCACGCTTATGCCGGCATTCGCCCAGTCCAAAGGTACTGTCTACTACATGGTGCCGACATTGCTCGACGAGTTCCAGACCGGCTCGGTGAGCGCGCTGGAGCTGTTCCTGAAGCAGGTCGGCTACGAGGTGAAGACGTTGAACGCCGACAACAAGACCGACGCGCAGCAATCGCAGATGAATGACGTCATCGCGCTGAAGCCGGCGGCGATCATCCTCGCCGCCGTCGATTTCAATGCGCTGAAACCGTCCATCGAGGCGGCGCGCGCGGCCGGCATCCCGGTGGTCGAGTTCGACCGCCAGATCACCTCGACGCCCTCCGACTTCACCTCGGTCGCCGGAACGGTCGAGATCGGCTACGTCGCCGCGGACCAGGCTGAGAAGCTGCTGAAAGCCAAGAACGGCGCGGTGAAGGGCAAGGTCCTGCAGGTGCTCGGCGACCCCGGCGATCCCTACACGCTCGACATCCAGAAAGGCTTTGAGGAGAAGATGAAGGCGTTTCCGGACGTCAAGATCATCTCGCTTCCGGCCATGCAATGGGCGGCGGACGCAGCCGGGACCATCGTCAACGACCAGATACTTGCAAACCCCGATATCGACCTGATCTTCAGCCATGCCGCGCACCTGTCGGTGGCTGCCGTCGCCTCGCTCGAGGCTGCCGGCAAGAAGCCGGGCGACGTCATGCTGATGAGCTCGAACGGCGCTCCGGTCGGCCTCGACCTGATCCGCAAGGGCTGGCTCAATGTCGAAGTCGAGCAGCCGCTCTACGCGCAGGCCGCGGCCGTAGCCATGTTCATGGACAAGGTCGTCAAGAAGCAAGAGATCAAGCCCGGCGAATATGACGTGCTCGGCTTGAAATCGACCGTGACCAAGGAAGCCTGGGGCCCCAACATCAAGATCCCCGGTGCCGCCATCACCAAGGAAAACGTCGATAACCCGGCCTTCTGGGGCAACCAGAAGCCGCCATCGGACACCGTCAAGTCGGTCGAATAAGCACGTCGCTTGAAAGTGCTCCGGGCCTACCTCGGCCCGGAGCCAATCCTCCGCAAATTCCAACCGTGCATGATCCTCCCGAAAATCGACTTGATTTCGGGGTCATGCGCCAGCCGGATCAGTTCATGAACCCCCGCACGCGCCATGCCCTGGAGTTCGTCCTCGACAACCTCGTCTGGTTCATGCTGCTGTTCGTGCTGGTGGTGTTTTCCATATTCATCCCGAACTATTTCCAGCTCGGCATCTTCGCCAACATCGTCGAGGCGTCGAGCGTTCTCGGCGTCATGTCGATCGGCCTGGCGCTGGTCATCATCGCCGGCCACATGGACCTGTCGGTCGAATCCGTGGCGGCGCTCAGCGCCATGGCGGTCGGCATCCTGTTCTGCTCGTCAGGCATCGGCCTTGGCGTGCGACTGCACCCGGAATGGCTGATGGTGCCGGTGTCGCTGCTGCTGGCGGTTGCGGTCGGCGGTCTCATCGGCGCCTTCAACGGCTATCTGGTGGTGCGGGTGAAGATGAGCGCCTTCATCATCACGCTGGCGTCCTACATCTGGGTGCGCGGCCTTGTGCTGGTCATTTCGGGTGGCCGCTCGGCGCAGGACCTTGCGCCGGCCATCCGCTGGTTCGGCATCCAGCGCCTCGTCGGCCTGCCTCTCACCGCCTGGATCGCGATTGCCTGTTTCGTCGTCTTCTCGCTGATCATGGCCAAGACGCCGTTCGGTCGGCATCTCGTGATGATCGGCGGCAACGAGACCGCGACCTTCCGCGCCGGCATCCGGGTGAACCGCAATCTGGTCATTGCTTTCGTGCTGGCCGGCGCCATTGCCGGCCTCGCCGGCTGGTTGCTGGCGATCCGCACATCAGGCGCCACCGCCAATCTCGGCGTCGGCCTTTTGTTCAACGCCTTCGCCGCGGTCGTCATCGGGGGCGTCAGCCTGAAGGGCGGTGTCGGCACCCTGCCCGGCGTCTATGCCGGCGTGCTGCTGCTCTCGGCCATCAACACGGCGATCAACCTGATGGGCCTGCCCGCCAACTACACCCAGGTGATCCATGGCCTGCTGGTGCTGGCCGCCGTGCTGCTCGACGCTTTCAAGCAAACCATTCGCCAAAGACTCGCATGAGAGGACGGCTCGCATGACCGCACGACTAGAAGGCAAGGTGGCGCTGATTGTCGGCAGCGCCCGCGGCATCGGCAAGGGCATCGCGCGGCGTTTCGCCGAAGAAGGCGCAAAGCTGGTGCTCGCCGATACCGAGCTCGAAGCCGGGCAAGCGACGGCGGCCGAACTGGGCGTCCCCTTCATCGGCACCGACATTTCTTTGATGACCGAGGCCGAGGCCGCGGTGGCGCTGGCGCTCGAACACCACGGCCGCCTCGACATCGTCGTGCAGAATGCCGGCATCTATCCCTGGCAGCTGATCGAGAACACCAGCGCGGACGACTGGGACCGCGTCATGGCGGTCAATCTGCGCGGCACCTTCAATGCCACCCGCGCCGCCCTGGTGCCGATGAAGGCGCAGCACTACGGGCGCATGCTCTACACCTCCTCCATTACCGGCCCGCACGTGACCAGCCCCGGCCACGGCCACTATTCAGCCAGCAAGGCCGGCATCAACGGCTTCATCCGTGCCGCGGCACTCGAATTCTCCGGCTACGGCATCACCGTCAACGGCGTCGAGCCCGGCAACATCCTCACCGAGGCGATCGAGTTGCATCGTGGCGCGGCCTATATCAAGAACATGGAAGACTCCATTCCACTCGGCCGGCTTGGCAGCCCGCGCGACGTCGCCAATGCTTTCCTGTTCCTCGCCTCCGACGACGCCAGCTACATCACCGGAACGACCATTGTTGTCGATGGCGGACAATTGCTGCCCGAGGGCAACGACTTCCGGCTCCTGCCGCCTTGATCGCTGCGCCCCGCGGCGCTCCGAAGCGGTAGTGCTTCCTGGGAAAACTTCGCGGCTGTCCAACAATACTGTTGAACTCGAATTGCGAGGCACTTCGCTGGTGCCGAACAGGATGACCCTACGTCTTTATATCAGATGACTCTAATGCAACCGTAGGATACAGTTTCCGTTGGGGAAATGCCAAACAACGGGAGGACCAAATGGCTGTCATCAACGGAACCGTCGGCAACGATATCAATCCCGGCGTTCAGGACCTGGTCGGCAACGACACCATCAACGCATTGGCCGGTGACGACTTAATTTTCATGGCGATTGGCGGCAATGACCAGGTGAATGGAGGGGACGGGGAGGATGACATTGTCTACGAGGCTTACACAAACGGCCTGACCATCAACATGCAGACTGGTGTCGTCACCGACGGCTTGGGCAACACCGATACGCTCAACAGTGTCGAGGCGGTGAACGCCAGCTTCTTCGCAGACAACATCACGATGCGAAATGACGGCTTTTGGGCGTATGCCCGGGCGGGCAACGACATCATCCATCTGGGATCAAACGGCGGTATGATACTGCCGGGAAGCGGCGCCGACACCATCATTGGCGGCGCCGGCAACGATTTGGTCTCCTACAGGGACGACGGTTTTGACTATGGAAATGACGTCGATGGTGGCGGCATCATCACCCATGGTGCGACGATCAATTTGACGACCGGCGTTGTAATTGACGGCTGGGGCTTCACGGATACCCTGACCAGCATCGAGTATGCTGAAGGCACCCAGTTCGCCGACATCATCACCGGCACAAGCGGCAGCAACTATCTTGCCGGCGACGAGGGCAATGACACGCTGGACGGCAAGGCTGGTGCCGACACCATGCAAGGCGGGGCCGGCAACGACACCTACTTCGTCGACAATGCCGGCGATATCGTCGATGAGAGCACGGCCGGCGCCAACGGCACCGATATCGTCAATGGCTATATCTCGATCAACCTCAGCGATGGCAACCACTTCAAGGGCAATATCGAGAACGTCGCACTGCGCAGTGCGGCTTCGATCAACGCCACAGGCAACAGCCTGGCCAATGCGCTGACCGGCAATTCGGGTGTCAACATCCTGATTGGCCTTGGCGGCAACGACACGCTGGACGGCAAGGAAGGTGCCGACACGATGCAGGGCGGCATCGGCAACGACACCTACTATGTCGACAATGCCGGCGATCTCGTCGACGAGAGCACCGCCGGTGCCAACGGCACCGATGTCGTCAATGGCTATGTCTCGATCAACCTTGGCGATGGCAACCACTTCAAGGGCAATATCGAGAACGTCGCGCTGCGCAGTGGGGCCTCGATCAACGCCACAGGCAATAGCCTGGCAAACATCATCACCGGCAACAGTGGCAACAACATCATCAACGGAATGGGCGGCGCCGATACGATGAGTGGCAGCACCGGCAACGACACCTACTATGTCGACAATGCCGGCGATCACGTGATCGAGGCCAGTGGTCAGGGCACTGACACGGTCAACAGCGCGATTTCCTTCGATCTCTCAGGCCAGGACCTGGAAAACCTGACGCTGATCACCGCGGCAAACATCAACGGAACTGGCAATGCCCTCGCCAACGTTCTCAATGGCAACGCTGGCGTCAACACGCTGATCGGCCTTGAAGGCAACGACACACTGGATGGCAAGGGTGGTGCCGACACGATGCAGGGCGGCATCGGCAACGACACCTACTATGTCGACAATGCCGGCGATCTCGTCGACGAGAGCACCGCCGGCGCCGACGGCCCCGATGTCGTCAATGGCTATGTCTCGATCAACCTTGGCGATGGCAACCACTTCAAGGGCAATATCGAGAACGTCGCGCTGCGCGGTGGTGCCTCGATCAACGCCACAGGCAATAGCCTGGCAAACAGCATCACCGGCAACAGTGGCAACAACATCATCAACGGAATGGGCGGCGCCGATACGATGAGTGGCAGCACCGGCAACGACACCTACTATGTCGACAATGCCGGCGATCACGTGATCGAGGCCAGTGGTCAGGGCACTGACACGGTCAACAGCGCGATTTCCTTCGATCTCTCAGGCCAGGACCTGGAAAACCTGACGCTGACTGGATCGGCGAACATCGACGGCACCGGCAACTCCCTTGCCAATATCATCACTGGCAACAATGGTGTAAATACGCTTTTGGGCCTCGGCGGCAACGACATCTTCAGAGGAGGCCTCGGTCATGATGTCATGGATGGCGGAGATGGTCTCGATACGGCCGACTACAGCAACCAAACCTCTGCTGTTGCTGTAAGTCTAACCAAGTCCGTTGACGCTCAAGTCACGATCGGCGGGATCGCGGAAGATACTATTCGCAACATCGAGAATGTCACCGGCGGCAGTGGTGGCGACACATTGACCGGCGATGGTTTCGTGAACGTTCTCATCGGTGGAGGCGGCAACGATACAATAAGCGGCAGGGACGGGAACGACACGCTCATTGGCGGAGACGGAAATGATATCATCAACGGCAATTCAGGCGACGACAGGCTGATCGGTGGACGTGGAAATGACACGATCAATGGCAATTCCGGCCTTGACACGGTCGACTACAGTACCGACGTCAACAGCGGCGCCATACATGGTATCCTCGTCAATCTCTGGGGAGTTGGCTCGCAACTGGGGTTGGCAGCCGATACCGCAACGGATTCGTTTGGGAATACGGATACCGTAGCCACTATCCGCAATGTCACCGGTACGCAGTTTGCGGATCAGATATATGGCGGCGAGCATGACAACACCCTGACTGCCGGCGCGGGCAACGACATCCTCGACGGCCACCTGGGCAACGATACACTGATCGGCGGAACTGGCAGCGACATTTTCCATTTCCATACAGCGCTCGACGCCTTGACCAATGTCGATACCATCACCGACTTCTCGGTCGCCGACGACACTATCCAGGTCGACAATGCGATCTTTGCAGCGCTTGGCGGCAACGGCACGCTGACGGCTGACCAGTTCGTCAAGAACACCACCGGCCTTGCCGGTGATGGCAACGATCACATTATCTACGAGACCGACACCGGCTGGCTCACCTATGACAGCAACGGCAGTGCGGCTGGCGGCTCAATCCATTTCGCCACGGTGGCCGCCAACCTCGCGCTCACCAACGCCGATTTCGTCGTGGTGTAGGGAGGCAACGAAAACAGCCCGCCACATGGGGCCTGCCACATCAGGACTGTGTGACGGGCTCCCGTTCCCAGCGGGGTTGTGCGGTTGCTGGCTCCAGAGCAGTTCACCGTTTCACGGAAACGGCGAACCGCTCTGACTCTTTGTTTTGACGCAATTCCCTAGGGAAAGCGCAGGGCGCTTTTCCCGGGAAAACCGTTTCACACTTTTCCTGGAATTGCTCTAGGGGAAGCGCCGGCGCCTCACGCTTTCATTGAAGAAACCTGGTGGGCGATGACGGCTTAACCCGTTCCTGTTCCTCGCCTCCGACGATGCCAGCTACATCACCGGTACGACCATTGTCGTCGACGGCGGCCAGCTGCTGCCCGAGGGCAACGACTTCCGGCTCCTGCCGCCGTGATCGCTGCGCCCTGCGGCGCTTCGAAGCCGTAAAGCTTCCTCGAAAAACTTCGCGGCTGTCCAACAATACTGTTGAACTCGAATTGCGAGGCACTTCGCCGGCGTTGAACAAGGTGACCCTACGTTCTTTGCATGAGATGACTCTAATGCAACCTTCGGATACAGTTGCCCTTGGGGAATACCATACAGCGGGAGGACCAAATGGCAGTCATCAATGGAACCGTCGGCAACGATATCAATCCCGACATTCAAGACCTGATCGGCAACGACACAATCAACGCATTGGCCGGTGACGACTACATTCGCATGGCGGTTGGCGGCAGTGACCAGGTGAATGGAGGGGACGGCATCGATGTCGTTTTCTACGAGACCTACACTAGCGGTTTGACCATCAACATGCAGTCTGGTGTCGTCTCCGACGGCCTCGGCAACACCGACACGCTCAACAGTGTCGAAGCGGTGAACGCCAGCCGCTTCGCAGACAACATCACGATGCGAAATGACGGCTTTTGGGTGTTTGCCCGGGCAGGCAACGACATCATCCATCTGGGATCAAACGGCGGCACGGTATTCGCGGGAAGCGGCACCGATACCATCATTGGCGGCGCCGGCGAAGATATGGTTTCCTACAGGGACGGCGGCCTTGACTATGGAGTTGACGTCGACGGCGGCGGCATCATCACACATGGTGCCACGATCAATTTGGCGACCGGCGTTGTAACTGACGGCTGGGGCTTCACGGATACGCTGACCGGCATCGAGGATGCCGAAGGCACCCAGTTCGCCGACACCATCACCGGCACAACCGGCAGCAACTATCTCGCGGGTGACGACGGCGCCGATACTATCAATGGCGGCGTGTCGGCGACCGTGGACGATTTCGATTTCTTGAGCGGCGGCAACGGCAACGACACCTTGACGGCGGTTGCCGCCACCGTGTCGGGGGACCAGGGCAATGACAGGATCATTGCACAGACCTCCGGAAACACGGACATCGACTATGTCGAACTCCTCTATGCCGGCGCGACGACTGCCATCGTGGCCAACCTCACGGCACAGGCTCGCGCTGGCCTTGCGGCCGGATCGAATGCCATCGGTTTTGCCATCGCAGATGGGCAAGGTGGTGTCGATCGCGTATCCGGCATTCATGCCATCGACGACACCGCCTTTGGCGACACGTTCATCGTCGATGCCTCCTATACCAACACATTCGGCGGCTACATGGATTTCTATCTCGGCGCCGGGAACGATGTTGTAAGGTTCCTGGCCGGCACGGAGGGAGGCCGGGTCAACTACAACGGAGCGGGCGGCGCGGTTCTGGTCGACCTGCAAGGCGGCTTTGCCCACGACATGGACGAGAGCAACCTCTTCATCGGCTACGACACGTTGGTAGGCGTGAACAACGCGCGTGGAACCGCGTTCAACGACGGGCTTTATGGCAACGCGGCTGACAATCAGTTGCGTGGCCGTGGCGGCAACGATGTTCTGATGGGCCACGACGGCAACGACACGCTCTGGGGCGATGAGCGTGATGGTTCAAGCGACCTGAGTTACGGCAATGACTCAATTTACGGCGAAAGCGGAAACGACACGTTGAATGGCGGCCGGGGAGCCGATCTTCTGGATGGCGGCACAGGCGCCGACATCATGCGTGGAGGCGGCGAAAACGACACCTACTATGTCGACAATGCCGGCGATCAGGTCATCGAGCTCAACGGCCAGGGCATCGACAATGTCCAGGCCTATGTCAGCTTCAATCTCTCCGGGCAGGAGCTGGAGAATCTGGCGCTGCGCAGCGGGGCTTCCATCAATGGCACCGGCAATTCGATCGCCAACATCATCACCGGCAATTCGGGCAACAACGTCATCGACGGCCTTGCCGGCGCCGACACGATGAGCGGCAGCACCGGCAACGACACCTACTACGTCGACAATGCCGGTGATAAAGTGATCGAGCTCAACGGCCAGGGCACCGACAATGTGCAGGCCTATGTCAGCTTCAATCTTTCCGGTCAGGAACTGGAGAACCTGGCGCTGCGAAGCACCGGCAACATCAACGGCACCGGCAATTCGATCGCCAATGTCATCACCGGCAATTCGGGCGCGAATGTCATCAACGGGCTGCTCGGTAACGACACGCTGTCCGGCAGCACCGGCAACGATACCTTTGTCTTCACCACGGCGCTCAATGCCTCGACCAATGTCGACCGCATCACCGACTTCTCGGTCGCCGAGGACACCATCCAGGTCGACAACGCCATTTTCGCGGCGCTTGGCGGAAACGGCACGCTGACGGCCGACCAGTTCATCAAGAACACCACCGGCCTTGCCGGCGACGGCACCGATCACATCATCTACGAGACCGACACCGGCTGGCTCTATTATGACAGCAATGGCAGTGCCGCTGGCGGCTCCACCCATTTCGCCACGCTGGCCGCCAATCTGGCGCTGACCAACGCCGATTTCGTCGTGGTGTGAGGAGGCAACGCCAGACGGGGCCCGCCACGTCAGGACTGTGTGACGGGCTCCCGGCGCCAGCGACGGCTATGCGGTTGCTGGCTCCAGGGGAGTGATGGCGCCACAGGGCCTTTTGATTCAAGAAATCTGGTGGGCGATGACGGGCTCGAACCGCCGACATCTTCGGTGTAAACGAAGCGCTCTACCAACTGAGCTAATCGCCCGCTCCGGGCGGGACCTTTAAGCTGTCGAGGTCGGCTTCGCAAGGTCAAATGAGCTGGGGGCGCCCTGGTTGGAGACCGGTTTTGCCAACAAAACGCCGGCTGTCAAAAAACCTTCTCCTGTTTGCTGTTATGCTGTCTTGCCACGCTTGACACCCGGTGGCGAACCCCTTATCCAGCGCCCCAACGACGAACACGGCTGACACGTGCTCGTCAATGCGCGGGTGTAGCTCAGTTGGTTAGAGTGCCGGCCTGTCACGCCGGAGGTCGCGGGTTCGAGCCCCGTCACTCGCGCCATTTATTTCAAGGGGTTAGCTACCGCCCCTTGAAAAGTTTCAACTCTCTTTTTCCGGAGAGTTTGAACTTTTGCATTCATTCCGCTCCTGGCCGAACAGCTTTCTGCCCTTGCGACGGCTGGCATCGGCGGAACGAACGGCGGCCAGATTGACCGGCATGTAGGTCTTCTGCAGCGCCTTGTTCTCGTCGATCGAATTCCCCATCTTGGCGGAATTCGCCTCGACAGAAGCGCCGCCGGCGTTGGCCTCGACCGCGCCGGAACGTCGCATGTCCATCAGCCGGCGCTTCTCCCCTTCCCCGAAGATCACGTGGTTTACCGAGCGGTTCCGTGGGTAGCGAACGGCTCATAGTCCGGTTAGTCTATCAGCGCGGCTGGCAGGTCGTGGATAGCAGCACGATCCTGGAGACATTCGAGACAAAGGAGGGTGCCTTCCAGCACTTGGTTGACCGCGGCGCTCGCGTGTGGCTGCAGTGGGATCGAACCGTCATCGGCGGAAAGGTTGTGCCCTATGACTTCTGCGGCGATTTCCAGAGCAGGAGCGTTGGGCGGATCATGAAAGAGCAGCATGGCCCATCTGCGGGCACATGGTTCTGGTCTTGCTCTGTAGGTGGTGCGCGGGGAACCGTCGCGACCAAGGATGACGCCGCGCTCGCGGTCGAGCGAGCCTACACTCGGGCAATCGCCAGGGCGGATTGGCTGCGCTAAAGAGGCTATTTTCAGTTCGCGTTGAATGAGCGCACAAAAAAGAAAAAGCGCCAAGATCGCTCTCAACGCTTTTTCCCTGACTTACATCAGCGTCTTGATGATCATGGCGATCGCCCAGAGGCAAAGCGACACGTCAATCTTGACTACTATGGTCAGATTGGTGCGTTTCCACATAGGAAAGCCCTTTCTGGACCACGGCGCCGCAATCCGTTTGAGGACTGAGGTTAGCGCACCATCGAAGAACTTATACCCGGCCTTCATGGCAGCATCGGACCGGCTTTTGTGTTTCGAACCACATCTACCGGCGCCCGTCCGAACCTGGGGTGACGCCGCGATTCTTCGGCTGGTAGTGCCAACCGATTTCGCTTCGTGCCCAGTACGGGCTATCAGGGTGTCCTTCGGGTGTCCGCTTTTCGAAGGCGGTTCCTACAGAGGCCTGACAACCGATAAGTGGTAGCTAACTATTCTATCCACAATACCATTTACTGAAAATTGTTATCGTCACCTCTTCGATCGACACCATCGCAGAACCGCTGGCGATGGGGCAGGAACACACACCATTTGCCCAGTATTACACTGACGCCTTCGGAATCCAGTCGAAAAGGCTAGGTTCCCAAGCTGAACGCGAACGCGACATAGGTGCTTGCATACCGCAGGTCGCCTCCGGCAGCGGGGCAGGACTATTCCTTGACGGCTCCTTCAGCCGAAGTCATCATTGAAATATTGCGCCACCATTTGAAATCGAGCGATCTTATGAAGAACAGTAATCTTGCGTACATTCCACGCAATTTTGGGCCGTTTCGAAGTGCCGCCGTCATCTTAGCATATTGTACAGCTATCACTCTTCTTTTGGCACCTGGTCCTCGCTTACAGATTCTTCTAATGAGCGTACTCAATGGGGATTCCGCATCCATTTATGAAGCGGCATATGGCAATACGGTGGTGCCTTTTGTGACGTTGGCTCAATGGCTGGGCGAGGCCTATCAGCCCAACCTGTTAGCAATCGGATTCTTCATAGCTGCGGGAACACTTAGAACGAGCGCTCCTCTGCAGATGCTTGGACGCGGATCGGTTGCCGGATTCGTTGCGCTGACAATTAACGATTTTATCCTCTACCAATGGTTCGGCTTCTACGACCAGTATGTAATAGTTGAATCGTTGTTCTCCAATCTTTTTGGAGCCTTTATAATATCGTGCGCCATTGTATCTATAACGCAGGTCGCAGAATGGACTATCGAATATCTGCCGCCAAGCAGAGCGTTGCAATATGTCCTCATACCACTTGAGATTGTCACTCTAGGAATCTTCTTAAACGCCATCGTCTTCTATGCTGCTGATTTCTTTTATCGACCTCTACCCGTCCAAATTGACGCCTACCTCGACGCACCCTTAAACGGCGCTTTCGCCACAAATCCATCAAAGATCAACAAGGACGATACACCCTTTGGTTTGTTCCCAACAAATTTCGATGTACCGCTTGTAAACTGGCACAATCCAAACGGAGGAATAAGCGCCGCTTGGCATGTTACCAACCCTGAAACGAAGTTCGATCTGAAGATCGATATTTTGTCGGGGTGCCTAGATAGTGACTGGGTATCGGGCATCAGAGCCGACAAACCAGGCTACCGTGTAAGTGACGTTAAACGTTTGTCAGTTTCCTTCGACGGCGGTGCCTCCGATTTCTGGGTTTTCGACACCGACAAGGGTCCCGCCAAGTTATCGCTTGAAACAGGTCCCGCGGCTCCGTTTGGAATGGAGGTTGGGAAACAGCCCGGCACAAAAGATCTTTGGCAATTTATCGGGGGCAGCGCTAACCTTATATATGGTAGCAGCGCAGCCGTACTTTCTTTCTACGCAGGAAGATCTTTCCTGGAATCGCAAGATGACGAGGCGAACATCGTTGAGCTCGCTCAGCGAAAACTTCATGTGGAGATTGACGGCAGACCCTATCATGTCAATTTTGTCCCTCCACCGCCGATGCCAGGAGGGAAGGTCGAATGTAATATCTTATCCGGAGGCAGGGCGTTTCAAACTGGCATGCTTAAGATGCCTGGCTCAGCTCTGTCCGTAGGTGTGAGAGTGACCATCTCCGCAAGACCAAATGGATTGCTGTCGAGACAGGATAGTGAATTGAACATTTCCGGCGAAAGCGGTTGGATCGGCCTAGATGGCATTGACGACGCAGCGATGAACGACATTCCGGGCGGCGTGGCCACGCTCATTGAAGCCAAAGGTAACTTGTCGATTGATGTGGACGGAAAGGCGCAAGAAGTAAGACCGACTGACCAGTTTAGAGCTATCGGCACATTTCAAGGCCTTGCCAACGACCATGGCAAGCTGCGGTTCGTTGGCACTGCCACATCACTGGCAAAGAACGAACGGCGTCTCAACCCCACAAAATTCGAGAGCAGCAAGTTTACGGAGCAGCTTACGGTGCTTGCCCCAGTCTTGTTCCTATTTCTGAGTTTTTTGTTCATTCCCTTCAGGGCTGCTGTCAGGAACAAGATGGCGTTCGAACGGGTAATCGATCTGATAAGGCCATGAAGCCGGCTACAGCTACACCGTACGAATTTCAACTTGATGTCATTCTGAACGAATTCGGAAGGCCGAGACTGTCGAAACCAGATTGATCGGATTGGCTTTTTCACTGGCCTGTCACGCCGGAGGTCGCGGGTTCGAGCCCCGTCACTCGCGCCATTTCTCCTAAGGGTATCAAGCCCTTGGCCTCGGAGAAATGTCGACATTGATTGTCAAAATGCTTTCTCGAAAGAGCAGCTTGGATCGTTATCCGGTCTGAGTTTTTAAGGTGGCGCCTCGGCTTGCAGGGTGCCTCCTCCCGGATGTTGTGTTCCTTCGCGGGTGGCACCCTCGGTTTCTTGCAGCCCGTCCACACGGCGCAGGCCTGGCTGGCTACTCGAAATACCGGCGCAGACGACGCCCGATCCAGATTCCGATCCAGGCAGACGGCAAGTCTAGCCGCCCCACGCGCCCAGAACTTTGCATTTGCGCCCGAAAAAAGTCGTCGTCGCGACGCGAAGCTGGTCGCCCGGTCAGGACATCCTGCGAAAATTGTGAGAGTTAGGGTCGATCCGACTCGGTCAAAATAACGGGGACTTTGTTCATGAGCGATCATTCCGGGATCCGCCCAACTATTCTCGAATCCACTCTTGCCGCGGCTCAGCGGGATCAACGGACCCTCGACGAGCAGCGGCACAGCATTGCGCCCCTGGTAGACGGAATGTCGTTTTTCGACAGCATCCGGCACAATGATGACCGCGGCAGCGTCACGGAGGTCTACGACCCGCGCTGGGGCTGGCACGCCGACCCGCTGGTCTTCTCCTACATCTTCACAATTCGCCCCGGACTGGTGAAGGGCTGGGGCCTGCACAAGCTGCATGAGGACCGCTATTTTGTGATCAGCGGCGAGTTGGAACTGGTGCTTTATGACCCTCGCCCCGAATCCAGCACATATGGCAAGATTTCGAAGGTTTACCTCTCCGGCAGCCGTCCACGCCTGGTCAATATTCCGAAGTTTGTCTGGCATGCCGACCGAAACATCGGAACGTCCGAAGTGGTGGTCATCAATTTTCCAACGATCCAGTACGATCACTCAAATCCCGACAAGTACCGGCTGCCCATCGACACCGATCTCATCCCATATGATTTCGGCAGCGCGAAGGGATGGTGAGCAAGCCTCGCTTTTCCATCCTGATGCCGACGCATTCGCGCGTCGACGTCATCGGTCTGGCCATCCAGTCGGTGCTGGATCAGACCGTCGAGGACCTTGAGCTCCTGGTCGTCGGCGACGGCTGCGCGCCCGGCACGGCCGAGGTGGTCGAAGCTTTTCAGGACGCCCGCATCCGCTTCTTCGATCTGCCCAAGGCGCCGAGCTATGGCTACGCCAACCGCAATATCGCGCTGCGCGAGGCCCGCGGCGACCTGATTGGCTTTGCGGCCGACGACGACCTGCTGTTTCCGGATCATCTTGAAATCCTGGCGGATGGCCTCAAAGGTGGGGCTGCTATTGCGTACAGTCAGGCGCTGTGGGTTTCCACCGATGGCATCGCGGCACCCTTCCTGACCAATCTGGAGCTGGCCGACGAATTCAGGGTGTTCACCGAGGTCGGCAACACGATACCTGCCAGTTGCTTCTTGTATCGGGCTGATTGCCTACCGTTGCGCGATGTCTGGCCGGAAAACGTCGCATCGGCCGGGGATTGGCAATTGTGGCGGCGAATCATGCGCGAGAACCCGCGCAATCCCCTCACCTATTGCCGCGCCCCAACCGTCCTGCATTTCAGCGCCAAATGGAAGAATTCGCGTTACTCTCAGGCGACGCAACTGGCCACGTTTCTTGATATCGCGGACGGAGCAGGCTGGTGGCCTTCAGCCTTGCGCGTCTGGATACCAAACGGCAGCAACGAACAATATGAGTATGCGCGCCTGATGCGCGTCGACCCCGCGGCCTGGAGCGAAAAGACGCGCCGTGCGGTCGGCGATCTGGTGGCACGGCTTGCCTGGGAGGACGTCCAAACGACCCGCCCGATGCTGGCAAGCGCCGAGGCCGAGAAGGCGACGCTGCGGTCTGAAATCTCGCGGCTGCACAATGAGCTGCAGTTGGCTCAGCAAGGCAATGCCGCGCTACAGAGGGCCGCTTCGGATGCGCTCGACAAGGAAGCTGCGTTGCAGCCGGAAATCTCGAGGCTGCGCACCGAGCTCGATCTGGCTCACCAACGCAACGCCGAGCTACGGAGCGCCGCTTCGGATACAAAAAACGAGAAGGACGAGATCGAACAGGCGCTGCAAGCATGCCGAATGCAAATCGCGGCTTTGTATCAGTCCACAAGCTGGCGCATCACCAGTCCCTTGCGCAGGATCTCCACAAGCTTGCGTTCGAAAAAATCATAGGGCTCAAAGTCTTGAACTCAGCTTGGTTGGCGGCATCGGCGATCCGGCCGCCAAGGTGATCATTACCCCTTGGCTGGCAGAGCACCGATGAAGGCGGCGCCCGCCCCCGAGGCAGCGGCGGGCGCGTTATCGCCAACCGTCATGCGATGTCCAAGGGGACGGCACCCGGACTGAGCGGCACACCAATATCGGAGACTAGCTTGACGAGGTCCGCCTGCCGCGTCGTGTTGGTCTTGGCATAGATGCGGCCAAGGTGGGTCTTGATCGTGTTCTCACCGACCCCGAGCGACAGCGCACTCTTCTGCGTGGTCAGTCCGCCACCGACGGCCAGCAAAACCCGCACTTCCGCCGGCGTGAGATCGAACAGTGTCGTCAGCACCGCCTCTGAGGGCGGCGCGGCCGAGGTTGTCGTCGAGATGAAGACGGCGGCGCATGCGGGACGGAAAGCCGCGCGCGCGGTCCCCTCGGTCAGTGGCAACACATAGGCAACCGCTGGGGGCTGGCTGGCCGCGGATAAGGGCAAGCCGATGCCGCGCGCGCCAAGCGAGGCATCGGCATGAGCGGCTCCCGATATCGCTTCCAGCAGGGCGCGGCCCGTTATCGGATTTTGTGCCTGGAGGATGCCGTTTCTGGAAAAGATGGGCTGCTGCGTCGAGAGCATCGCCTCGGCACGGCCGTTCGCATAAAGGATCGCGCCATCCGCGCTGGTAAGAACGACGGCGGTTGCAAGATTGTCGAGCGTCGCGCGATAGAGACTGGCGGTCACGCGCGCCTGATCGAGCAGGTCGCCGATCAGCGAAGCGCGGCGCAAATGAGGAGAAAGCAGCGCCATAAAGCGCTGCTCCTCCGCAGTGACGGCACCCCTGCTCGCGCGTGTCGTGAAGCTCACGAGGCCGATCCGATCCGATGTGTGCACGAATTTGGTGATGCAGCCTTCGCGCAATCCCTGTGGGCCAGCCCAGTTCCGGTAGAAAGGTGACTGCTGAAGTTCGGCTTCAGTCATGCTCGACAATGTCGATAACGGTGTGTCGATGTCGCCGACGACCACGGCCTTCAGACCAGGAATGTCCTCGAAGCCGTAGTCCTGCTGCAGAACCCGCATTTGCTCCGCATCCCAGGGCGATTGGGCCGCGAAACGGCCATACTGATCGCCGGGATCAGCCAGCGCGATGGTTGAATAGGCGGCGTCCACGGCCTCCGTGAGCCGGACCATGACGACGGTCCAGAACTCCGAATTGAGTGCGCTATCGTAAATGTCGCCGATGATCGACGAAAGCAACTCGTTGCTCAGCCTGTACATTCGCCCCTGCCCAACAGAGCCTTCCCTTTTTGTCAGTCAGGGATACCGCACGCCCAGCCTATACCAGCATGGCCCTGGAAAGCTCAACGCAAGCCGAAGGATTTCTGAGACCTCATTCTTTCGGGTGACGACATTGCGACACGCCAGGCCTAGTGGGCGGCACAAGGCAGGTTCCAGAGCGCGTCAATTCAAGGCGCCCTGGCCCTGAGTAGCGTCGGATTCCAGGACTGCGTCCAGGCGCAAGGACTCAGGAAAAAACGTCTGCTTCAATTGAGAATCTGTTTTGACGGGGGTCAGCATGTCGGTTTGGAATAGTCTTGCAGGTGGCGCGTGGTTCACCGCTTCAAATTGGACCGGCGGCGTGCCCGACGCAATCGGTGCTACAGCCGATTTCAGCAGTCTCGCCGGTGCCAGCCTCACGCATCACATTGACCTGGCGGTTCAAGGTCCATTCACGGTCGGCACCTTGAATCTGGCGAGTTCCGACATCGAGAATTACAGCCTCGAAAACGGCACGCTCATCATGAACAAGGCGGGCGGTGCGCTCATCAGCGTAACGTCGACCGGCAATCCACAGGCAAGCGCTCTGGCGTCGTCGCTGACGCTGCAGCTCAATGCGGCAACGTCGATCGCGACGACAGGAGGCAACACGACCCTCGACGTCCAGGCGCAGATTACCGGAACAGGGCTCCTAACCAAATCCGGCGTCGGCACCGTGAAGCTGTCTGATGCGACCAACAACTGGTCGGGCGGAACGCAGATCAATCAAGGCATGGTTTCGTTTGGCGCCGCCGCGTTCGGAACGGGAGACATCACGTTCGCCGGCGACAGCATATTCCGGTCCACAGGCGGCGCGACGCTTGCCAACGATCTGATCGAACTCGCCAGCGTTTCAACATCAATCAGGGCACAGACGGGCACGTCACTTTCGTTGACCGGTACCTTCGCGGCGCTCGGCGGCGCCGGGACCACCGTGCATTTTGGCAGCGCGACGGATAAGGGAACGATTTATTTTGGCTCAAGCAGCATCACCGCCAATGATGCGGGCTCGCTTGCCATTGACGGCGGCACGCTGAGAGCGGGCAAGGCGTTCGCGTCCTTCACCAACGGGCTGGCCAACACCAATATCGCGGCCGGAGCGGTTCTCGACGCCAGTGGCTTCGATCTGGAACTGAACCATCTGACCGGGGCGGGCTTGATCACCAACAACGGCCTTTCCGACGTTGTCGCGAACGTCTATGAGGCCGGCAGCTCCATCTTCTCGGGCGTTTTCGCGAATAGCTTGAGCCATACAGGGTTAAACAAGATCGGCACCGGGACCCTGACATTGTCAGGCGCCAATACTTACTCCGGCACGACTACTGTCGCGATCGGAACATTGCGGGCGGGAGCCGACCATGCCTTCAGCGCCACCAGTGTCGTCGACGTAAAAGCTGGCGCGACGCTTAATATTAGCACTTTCGACCAGACCATCGCCGGACTGACCGGCAGCGGCGAAGTCCGGGCCGATACGGTTACCTCGGCCACCTTGACGACGAGTATAAGCCTTGACGACGTGAGGGAGTTTGCAGGCGTGATCTCGAACGGCTCGGCGGTATTTGGCGAGCTCAACCTGATAAAAAGCGGCGCGGGAACCCAAGTTCTGTCAGGCCTGAACACCTACACGGGCCAGACCACAATAACGGCGGGAACATTGGCGCTGTCTGGGTCGGGTTCGATTGCCGATTCATCCGGACTGGCCATTTCCGCAGGGGCCACTTTCGCTCTCGGCGGGCTGTCGGGAAACAGCGCGTCGGTACAGGCATTGGCGAATGCCGGCACCGTCAGCTTCGGCGGAACGACGTTGCATCTGCTCGATCAGTCAGCCGCCCTGGGAGGCACATATATAGGGTCGGGCTTCACCGACGGTCTTCACATAGACCTCGATGCGACAGCGTCGAATTTCAGCCTTTCGAACGCAACTTTCACCAACTGGGCAGATTCCACTGACCAAATCGCCATCGTTGGCAATGGCCTTGCCAATACGATTACCGGGTCGTCCCACGCCGATACCATTAGTGGCGACCTCGGCAACGACGTGCTGATCGGCGGAGGCGGCGAGGACAATCTGAATGGTGGCGACGGTTCGGATACGGCCTCTTATGCAAGCGCTGCCGCAGGCGTCATTGCGAACCTCTCAAATCACAAGGTCAATACCGGCGACGCCAACGGCGACAGCTATACCCTCATCGAAAACCTGACCGGATCGAGCCATACGGACCAGCTCTACGGCAACGATGTTGCCAATATTCTGGATGGCGGCATCGGTGCCGATACCATGACCGGCGCACAGGGCAGCGACTCGTACTACGTCGATAATGCCGGCGACATCGTCAGTGA
>NZ_JBWJFQ010000036.1:0-30195 GCF_057784235.1 Mesorhizobium sp. CNPSo 4670
TGCGTTGCGTAGGATCAGTCGATTGCCGCGAGCCCGAAATGAACTGTCGCGAAACGTTAGGAACACCTGACGGGAACTGACCAAAAGGATCGCGAGCCCCCCATGATGGCAAGCGAAGCTGAATCAGGAATATAATCCTCCCCGTTGCGGCGCCCTTCAACGGAGTTCGCTACTATGGCCAGAACCAAACCTTCCAAGCAACTTTCACAGGCTGAAATCGATCGCTTCCTGACGGCAGCGGAGGCGCTTCACATCAGCATCGTCAAGCCGCTGATATCGCCTAGCTGCGATCACTACCGCTCAACGCGGATCCTACATGAGGTGCTGTTGAAAACCGTGCGGGAGGTGGCTGGCAAGGAAGTCCAGTTCATCCAGTGGAACACCACCGGACCGGTGCGGCCTACACCGATGGAACATTAGCAGTCTTGAATTGTTGATTTAGCGCTTCGGATGCCGCTGCTTGGCTCCGTCGCAAGGCTGGTGGGCAAACATCCGGCCAGGCCCGCGTCATTCTGGTCCCCTCCGGTGGCTCGGGCTAGTCGACCATGTCCCGCAGGCGCCTTTTGCGTGCCGGAGCCTCGGGTACAATGTCCGAGTTCGGGCAAGTGCGGAGGGATGTCAGGAAGGTCTGCCTCCCATGACGAAGCCGCACGAATCGTCCCATGCGCCGGCCCACAAACGCAATCGATGGCGCTATCCGCTTCTGTTCGGTATGCAAACCATCGGCGCGGGTATCCTTAGCTGGACTGTTATCCCTTATTACCGAGGCGCCTTCGCTGATCCGGCATCGTATTATGCCCGACCTGACACCTTGGTCTGGTTACTCTCGGGAATTGTGTTGATCCAGGGTGGGTATTGGATTCGTTATCGGGTTCATCCCTCGATGCCGCAGTTCGCCAACCTCCTACTCGGTCACCTCGTGCAGTTCGTGGCTCGCATGGGCTTTGTGCTCGCCAGCTCCATCTTTGGATTTGTGTTCATCATACGGCCGCCCGAATTCCACATGCCAGCCTCCCGTTACGTTGTGCTCGTTTTGGGTCTGTTTTCCTTATTCTGCTACGCGCTTGAACTTGAGCGTTTGGCCAGGACTTTGAATAGGACTAGAGAAAGCCCGACCGCATCCACACACTGATTTTGCCACCATTCGCGTAGGCGGAATCCCACAATCCATTGACATGCTGTCCATATGGGCAGGGTCTATCGGACATTCGGGAACGGACGTCTGCCATAACTTCCTCCCATTGATCGAGCGGCCCAGCACAGGCGGCGGGGTAGGGCCGGCGAGTGCCGAGCCTGGCCGGCGGCGTTTTCGTTGGGGTGCGACACCGGCTGAGCTTTCATAGGCCTCTTCATGCATCATTGATAATTTAGTAAAACTGTCATTTTCTGTTTCCTCCGCGGCCAGACAGGCTGGTGACACGAACCCAGAACCAACCTTCTCTATGGAAATTGCGCGAGAGCTGCCTTTCACCTCTTCAGATCTCTGACCGACCGCTCTGCGCCGCGTCTCGGTCATTAAGTTCAATTTTGCGGTAGCCCGAAAGCAGACATAGCCGACGACCATTCTTGGCGAGCAAAAACAAGCGTCCCTTGGGCGATACCTTCCGCGTCGCTAGCAGCTCAACGCAGCAAGTTGGTGCGCGCGAGGTCGATCAATTCGTCGCCGCGGCCGTTCATCACGGCCTGCAGCGCCCAGAGGCTGAAGCCTTTGACTTGCGCCGCCTCGATGGTGGGCGGCATCGCCAGCTCTTGCGGTGCGATAACAACGTCAAGCAGTGCTGGTCCGTCATGCGCGAGCACGTCCTTGATCGCGGCATCCAGGTCGGCGGGGTCCTCGACGCGAATGGCAAACACACCCGTTGCCCGCGCCATCGCAGCGAAATCGGGATTCTTCAGGTCGGTACCCGTTTCCAGGAAACCCGTCGCCTTCATCTCGAGTGCAACGAAGCCCAGGATGCCGTTGTTGTAGACGATCACCTTCACCGGCAGCTTCTCCTGCGTGAGTGTCAGAAAGTCACCCATCAGCATGGCAAAGCCGCCATCGCCGGACATGCTGATCACCTGGCGGTCGGGATAGGCCGCCTGAGCACCAATCGCCTGCGGCAGGGCGTTGGCCATGGAACCGTGCGACAGAGAGCCGAGCAGGCGACGCCGGCCATTCATCTTCAGGTAACGTGCGGCCCAGATCGTGACGGTGCCAACATCGAAGGTGAAAACAGCGTCGTCCGAACTCTGCTCGCTGAGCAGGCGGGTGAGATATTGCGGGTGGATCGGCTTGCGCCCGGGCTTACCGGTGGCGAGGTCGTCCAGCCCTTCACGCGCCTTGCGATAGTTGGCAATGCTGTCGGCGAGATGGCTGCTGGCTCCCTTGGCCTTGAGCCGCGGCAGCAGCGCCTCGATCGTTGCACCGACATCACCCACGAGCGCGAGTTGGAGTGGAGCGCGGTGGCCCAGGTTTTCGGGCCTGAGGTCGATCTGCGCGATCTTGGCGTGCTTCGGATAGAATTGGCGATAGGGGAAATCCGTGCCAAGCATCAGGAGCGTGTCGCAGTCCATCATTGCCTGGTAGCCGGACGAGAAGCCGATCAGTCCGGTCATGCCCACGTCATAGGGATTGTCCCATTCGACATGTTCCTTCCCGCCCAGCGCGTGTACTATGGGCGACTGCAGCGTTGCGGCGAGTTTGAGCAGTTGCTCGTGCGCGCCCTGGCAGCCGCGGCCGCACAGCAGTGTGATGCGCCGACCGGCATTGAGCATGTCAGCGAGCGCATCGAGTTGATCAGCCTGAGGAACGACGACCGGCTGTCGGATTGCGAGAGCGGCGGGCGCTGAAAAGGGCGCCTCATAGTCCTGCAACGCAACGTCGCCGGGGATGACGACCACCGCAACGCCGCGACGCCCAATCGCGGTGCGGATCGCCGCCTCCAGCACGCCAGGCAACTGCGAGGGATGGGAAACCAGCTCGCAGTAGTCGCTGCATCCGCGGAAAAGCTCCTCGGGTTTTGTTTCCTGAAAATAGTTCCGACCGATCTCGGCGGAAGGGATGTGCGCGGCGATCGCCAGCACCGGCACGCGCGTGCGATGGCAGTCATAAAGGCCGTTGATCAGGTGCAGGTTGCCAGGCCCGCAGGAGCCGGCACAGACGGCAAGCTCACCGGTGAGCGCAGCTTCCGCGCCTGCCGCGAAGGCCGCGACCTCTTCGTGGCGGACATGCACCCAGTCGATGTCGCGGCGTCGGCGCAGGGAATCGGTCAATCCGTTGAGACTGTCGCCGACAACGCCGTAGATCCGGCGCACGCCGGTCGTATGCAGGATGTCGGTGATGAGGTCGGCGACTTTGCGGGCCATGTTCCGTGCTCCGTGGTTCGTGATGGCGGTTTGCCAATCAGGCGTCAGACATTCTTCTAGATTCTTCGCGGTGCGGGTGAATTGTCATCATCGCCGTCCTGCAACTGTACAAAGCTTAGGTGCCTTCGGCCGGACCAGAAGCTGCGCCTCACAATCCAGCCGTCGGGCGAGCGTTAAACCACTTGCCCGCACAAGCGGAGTATCGGCTCCGTTGACCAGCACTAGCCCACCGAGCCGCAGCCTGACATGCGCAACATCGCCGTGATTGTACCGGCTTGTGTCGGATTCCATGTTTATGCTCTGAACAGCGATTTCGCGCCAACCACGGTCAGGAAAAACGATGTGTTCTGACCCGAAATGGGTTGCCGGGAACAATGGCCAACCACGCCACCGCTCAAGACGATCGGACCCCTTGGTGGCTGATTTCCGTGCGCCCGCGTACCCAAGAGATCGCGAGGTTTACTGGGAGATACCGCCCACCCCAGACGCTCGCCGGATTGACCTGCCAATGCAGCCATCGTTGGACGAGCCAGGCGTCATTCAAAGACCCTGCTGCCGCCAGCAGGAAGTGCATGCAGAACGCTCTTATCCAGCCCGATCGCCAGTTGTAGAAAAGAGCTCCATTCTGCGAATTGCGCCTAACTCAAACTGGCGTGTGCCGCGGGGGGGCATTAAATCGCGACCATGGCGAACAGGGTGGAGCACGACAAACCTGTATGGATGGAGCGATGACCGAGGCTTATGGACAACGGCTTGGCGAGCGATTGCGAGCCGAAAGCGCACCCGCGATCGTTACCGGGGCATTGCGCACAGCTGATATAGCGGTCACGGAGATTCGATGTGATAACCCGCCGTCGGAAATGAGCGGTCCGATTCAGCAGGAAGATGCTTTTGTCGTCGTTTTGCAACTCCGCGATTTTCCCCGTCATGAATATTGGGAGGGTGGCCGACGAGCGCCGGTGTGCGATTTGCGGGCCGGTGAGATCATTTTCGCGGACCTGAAACGAGATCCGGCCGTTCTCTTCGATAAGCCCCATCACTCCCTGGTTTTTTATCTGCCGCGTGCGGCGCTGGACGCGATCGCTGACGAGGCCAACGCGCCGCGAATTCGCGATTTGAGCTATACCCCCGGCGTGTGCGTCAACGACGTCACGATTTCCAGCCTCGGGAACTTGGTGCTGCCAGCCCTCAGCCATCCCGACCAAGCTAACCGGCTGTTTGTCGACCACGTTCTGCTGGCGTTGGGGGCGCATATCGCTCAGACCTATGGAGGCATGCGGCCAGCGTCGCGGCTGGTCCGGGGCGGGCTCGCGCCATGGCAGGAGCGACGCGCGAAGGAAATTCTTCGCACCAACCTGCACGGTGTGCCGCTCAAGGAGGTGGCGCGAGAGTGTGGCCTGTCAGTGGGTTATTTCTCGCACGCCTTCCGTCGCACGCTGGGAGTGACGCCGCACAACTGGCTAATTGAGCAGCGCATCGTGCTATCCAAGGAAAAGCTGCGCGATGACGGGCTGTCGCTCACCGATGTGGCCGCGGCGTGCGGCTTCTGCGATCAAAGTCATTTCACGCACCACTTCACCCGAATTGTTGGCGTAAGTCCCGGCGCATGGCGTCGGGCGTTCAAGCAGTAGCAGGCGAGTAAGGGT
Organism: Mesorhizobium sp. CNPSo 4670; assembly: GCF_057784235.1. Classification (NCBI taxonomy): domain Bacteria; kingdom Pseudomonadati; phylum Pseudomonadota; class Alphaproteobacteria; order Hyphomicrobiales; family Phyllobacteriaceae; genus Mesorhizobium; species Mesorhizobium sp. CNPSo 4670. The sequence goes on from NZ_JBWJFQ010000036.1 coordinate 4,995, forward strand.
TTCCCTCGGATTTGGCAGGCGTATCCGGACCGCTCAAAACAGCCGTGGGGTAACATCGAGCGCGATCCAGCGATCCGGACAACCGGCATAGTAGGCCCGCGCGCATACGCCGAGCAGCTCGTCGATGACGGTGTTTATAATGCGTGCTCAATGGCCGCATTCTGCGCTGCATACTCATCCAAGACTCCAAACTTACGCTGAAGGCTCGGCGATCGGCCCGCAGCCACATTGAATGCTGAGGCGAAATTCGGGAGGGCTAGACCTTGGTGTTGGAACGCTGTCCGCAGTTGGATCGAATTGCCCCAAAGGGAGCCAAAGCTGGGCAATGAGGCGCCGTGCTCTCCAAAAGCGGAGCAAGAAACAGGATCATCCCAGCGACGGCAGTCTCACGAAAGATGACTATCGGCATTCGCGGCATAGTCGACTTCCATACAAACAGAAACAACGGCGCCGAGCCGTTGTCGGATTGAGGAAGTATCGACATGGTAACGACACCGACACCGACACCGATCGCGGGCGCGGCAACGAAAGCGCCAAAACAGCTGCCCGCGCCGAACAGCGATTTCTACGGATTCGCGGAGACCTTAAATGCGGAGGAACTGGCGGTTCTAAAACAAGTGCGCGCGTTCATGGAGACCAAGGTCGCGCCGATCATCAACAAATACTGGATCGAGGATTCCTTCCCGTTCGAGCTGCTCCCGGCGTTCAAGGAGCTGAACATCGGCGGACTCGGAATGGAAGGATACGGGTGCCGAGGAGGAAGCCTCCTGCTGGTAGGATTGACCGCAATGGAGATGGCGCGTGTGGACTGCTCGTTCTCGGGCTTCTTCGGCATCCACAACGGCATGGCGATAGGCTCGATCCACGCCGCGGGCTCGGAGGAGCAGAAGCAGAAGTGGCTACCGCCGATGGCCCGCCTCGAGAAGATCGGTTGCTATGGGCTGACCGAGCCACTCGTGGGCTCCGGAGCGAGCCGCGGTCTTATGACGACGGCGAAGAAGGAGGGGGACACCTGGGTCCTTAACGGCCAGAAGAAGTGGATCGGCAATTCGCCGTGGTGCGACATCTCGATCATCTGGGCGCGCGATGTCGCCGACGACCAGGAAAAGGGCTTCATCGTCGAGAACAAGACGACGCCGGGGTTTAGCGTCGAGAAGATCCAGAACAAGATTGCGTTCAAGGTGGTGCAGAACGGCCTTATCACAATGAAGGACTGCCGCGTGCCTACAGAGAACCACCTTCAGGGCGGCAACTCGTTCCGCGACACCGCGCGGGTGCTGCGCACACTGCGGTATCTCGTCTCGTGGCAGGCGACGGGATGCCAGATGGGAGCCTACGAGCATGCGCTCAAATACGCTCAGGAGCGTCCCCAGTTCGGCAGGCCGATCGCCTCGTTTCAGCTGATTCAGGACCTGCTCGCCAAAATGCTCGCGAACGTCACAGCTTCTCAGTGCATGGTGGTGCGCACAGCGCAACTGTACGCCGAAGGCAAGCTGACGGACCATCATGCGGCCCTGGCCAAGGCGTTCTGCACTCTCAGAATGCGGGAAACGGTTGCGTGGGCCCGCGAGATCCTCGGCGGCAATGGCATCAGCACCGATTATAACGTGGCCCGCTTCTTCACCGATGCCGAGGTGATCTACAACTACGAGGGTACGTACCAGATGCAAAACCTGATCGTTGGCAAAGCGGTCACTGGGTTCAGCGCCTTCGTGTGAGCCAGGGCGAGCCCCGCCGGCTCGCGCCCAATTCCAGGCAACAGATGCGAGCATGGCTTCGCCGGCGGTGGCGCCATCACTTCGGCAGCGGCAGCACTGACGCTCGCGAAGGATCTGCGGACCGCCTTCCTTTGAAAATCGCACCGCAATTCCACGGGGTGGTGAACCTTACTCGCCGAGCAAAACAATTCATGAAAGACCAATGACAAGCGATAACATCTTCTGGGGATTGAAAGTGGTGGACCTCGCCAGCTTCGTTGCAGGCCCAGGCGCTGCGGTGATCCTGTCCGATTTCGGCGCCGACGTGATCAAGGTTGAACCGCCCTCCGGCGACCTTTATAGAATCGTCTTCAAGCTTCCGCCGCAGCCGCGCGCCAAGGACAATTACCTATGGCATCTGGACAACCGTAATAAACGCGGGCTGACGCTCGACCTAAAATCGCCGGAAGCCACAGAAGTGCTCGAACGGCTGGTCAAGTGGGCCGACGTCCTCATCGTCAACACACCGCATCCTGCGCGCGAGCGGCTCAAGCTCGAATACCAGGACGTCGCGCAATGGAACCCCCGGCTGATCTACGCTGACGTTTCGGGCTTCGGCGACAACGGCCCTGACGCCAACCTGCCGGGCTTCGATGTTACGGCCTACTGGGCGCGCAGCGGCCTGCTATCGCAGACGCGCGATGCGGGGGCGCCGCCCACAACGCCCATGGTGACCAGCGGCGATCATGCGACGGCCGTCGGCCTGTTCTCTGCGATCGTCATGGGGCTGTATCGGCGTGAGCGTACGGGCAAAGGCTCCTATGTCACGACATCGCTACTCGCCGAAGGCATCTGGGCCGCTGGCGCCGACATTGCCGGGGCATTGGCCGGGGCGACGTTCTATCCGCCGCACGATCGGCAGATCCCGTCGAACGCGCTCTACAATCCCTACAAGGCGTCCGAGGGTAGCTGGTTCATACTGGTGGTCACGCCGGACAAATTCCAGGCGCTGGCGACCGCCATCGACCGGCCGGACTTGATAACCGATCCGCGCTTCAGTGATGCGAAAAATCAGGCGGCGAGCGCCGAACAACTTAGGGCAATCCTGGATGACGTGTTCGCCAAGCAGCCGATGCAGCACTGGCGCGAGGCCTTCGACAAGGCGCACATCACGTACGGAGCGATTCTGGAGCCGAGCGAAGTCGTCGACGACCCGCAATTGCGCGCGAACGACATCGTTGTTCCGCTCAAGGGAGCGGGAGGTAACCTGACGCTTACAGTCAGCAGCCCCATGCAGGTGCACGGCGTTGCAAAGGAACCCGCACGCCGCGCGCCCGGCCTCGGCGAGCACAATCACGAAATTCTCAGGGAGCTCGGCTTCGATCCGGCGCAGATTGAAAAGCTCCACGCCGCCAGCACCGTACCGAGAGGCTGACGAACTCATCGACCCGGCCAAACGAACCTATGGGCGCTGAGGCACGTGTGCGCGCGCCAGTGAAGGAGAATTCTATGCGCATTGTCCATTTCGAGAACGAAGGTGTCCCCGGAATTGCGGCGGATGATGGCTCGGGCTGGCATGGCCTTACGGAGCGCGAAAGCGGCTTTCCAGGCACTCTGCCTGAACTGGTTGTGCAAGGTATTGATCTGTTGCGGACAGGCAGAGACCTTTTGTCCATGCCAGCAATCGACCTAAGCGCAGTTCGGATTCTTCCGCCAATACCCAAGCCGCCGAAAATCCTTTGTGTCGGTCTCAACTACGATGATCACCTCGAGGAGAGCGGACTCAAAAAACCGGTTTACCCCGAGATTTTCGCGCGCTTCACAACCAGTTTGACCGCCCACCGTGAACCGATCCGGCGACCAAGCGAATCGTCCGCGCTCGACTATGAGGCGGAGCTCGCCGTGGTGATCGGTCGGGGAGGACGCCGCATCTACCGCGACCGAGCCCTCGATCACGTTGCGGGCTACTCCCTGTTCAACGACGCGTCGATTCGAGATTTTCAACTGCGCACGCCGCAATGGACGATGGGCAAGAATTTCGATGCCACAGGGGCGTTCGGGCCTTGGCTGGTGACGCCCGATGCGTTGCCGCCGGGAGCCCACGGGTTGCGCATTCAGGGTCGCTTGAACGGCCGGGTCATGCAGGATGCACGTACCGACCTGCTCATCTTTGGCGTCTCCGAGTTGATCGAAATGATCAGCGTTGCGATCAGTCTGGAGCCGGGTGATGTGATCATCACCGGGACACCGGGTGGCGTTGGGGTGGCACGCAAGCCACCTGTTTTCATGCAGCCGGGCGATGTCTTCGAAGTGGAGATCGAGGGCATGGGTGTCTTGAGCAACACCGTCCAGGACGGCTGAACCGCCGCGCCACATTAGCTTTTACCCCGATCACATGAGAGAGCGCTGCTATGATTAGAAAGCTGTTTTCCGCGAACCCTGCGCGCATAGGGCGGTCCGACGGGCCACCAAAGTGCGATGCAGTCCCTGACTCTCTGGTCGATGGGACCCCAGATGACCTGAAGGCGGATCTCATCGCCCTCCTGGGAAAAGAGAAGGTCCTCCACAGGGCAATCGATCTCGTACGCTATGCCTCGGATGCAAGCCCCTATCGGCTCATCCCCCAGGTTGTCGTGCTGCCACGGACGACAGACGACATCCTCAAGCTATTCCGCTACTGCCGGGAGAACGGAAGGCACGCGACGTTTCGGGCGGCGGGAACCAGCCTGAACGGTCAATCCCAATCGGACGACATACTCATCGACGTGCGCCGTCACTGGTACGGCGCCAAGGTGGAGGATGATGGCCGGCGCGTGCGGGCACGCCCCGGTATGATCCTCGGCCATATCAACTCATTGCTGGAGCGTCACGGCCGCCGGCTGGGACCGGATCCGGCCAGCTCGCATGCTTGCACGATCGGGGGCGTTATAGCCAACAACTCCGGTGGCATGCGCTGCACTGTCAGAAACGACGCTTACCAGACCGTCTCGGCGATGACGTTCGTAACGCCATCCGGCGCCGTGATCGACACCTCGTCTCCTGACGCGGAGGCGGCATTCGAACGAGCCGAACCCGATCTTGCGATCGGGCTGCTGGAGCTACGCGGACAGCTGCTCGCCGATCGGGAGCTGGCCGACCGCGTGCGACGAAAGTATTCGATCAGAAACACCCATGGGTACCGGCTCTGCGCTTTGCTCGACGGCGAGACCCCACTCGAGATCTTTCGCCGTCTTCTCGTGGGATCTGAGGGAACGCTTGCGTTCGTCGCCGAGGCCGTGATCGACACCGTTCCTACTCCTGGCGTGACCAGCGTCGCCTGGATACCTGTGCCGACAATCGACGAAGCGGTGGGCCTTGTCCCCGCTCTCGTTGGTCTCGGAGCCTCGGCGGTTGAGCTGATGGTCGCTCCTGCTCTCACCGCCGCCGGCCAGGCATTCGCACACACCCCTTCTTATTGGAGAACCCTCAATCCGAAGGCTGCGGCCCTTCTCGTGGAGTTCGGCGCCGAAGACATGCAAGCCCTCGAGGTTTTGCAGAACAAGGTCATCGAGGCTACCTCCAAGGCCAATCTGATCCATCCGGTAGAGTTCACGAGCGTCGAGGAAGCTATCGAGCTGGCGTGGCACGTGCGCGAAGGCCTACTCGGATTGGTCGGCAAACTGCGCCCCCCGGGCTCGACGCTGATAACCGAGGACGTGTGCTTTCCTCCAGAACGCCTGGCGCAAGGGGCTAAAGACCTCCAGGACCTACTCGGCAAACACGGCTTCATCCCCGGGGTCGCCGGCCACGCAGCCCATGGAAATCTTCACTTCACGCTGGTTGCGGACTTTGGCGATCCAGGGGGCCACAAACGGTACGCGGCCTTTATGGAAGAACTCGTCGATCTCGTTGTCCGCAAACACGACGGCTCGTTGAAGGCCGAGCACGGTACCGGTCTCAACATGGCGCCTTTTCTCGAGTCGGAATGGGGCGCTAAGGCAACAGCGATGATGTGGCGGCTCAAAGAGCTCGCCGACCCGAAAGGCATTCTGGGGCCGAACGTGATCCTGACCCGCAACGCAAAACTCCACTTGGAGAATTTGAAATCGGTGCCGCAGATCGAGAACGTTACGGATTCTTCGCAATGCATCGAGTGCGGATTCTGCGAACCGGTTTGTCCGAGCCGGAACGTCACGATGACACCAAGGCAACGGATCGTGACAAGGCGCGAAATGGCCCGACAATCGCCGGAATCCCCGATGCTCGCCCGGCTGCAGGAGGAGTACCAGTACGACGGAATCGAGACCTGCGCCGGCGATGGCACATGCGCGATTGTCTGTCCGATTGGAATCAACACCGGTGCTCTGATCCGCGAGCTCCGTGCGGTCGAGACCACTCCGACAGCCGACAAGGTCGCGCTCCGGCTCGCCCAGAACTGGAGCACGGTCGAGAAGGTATCCCGGGCGAGCCTGTCCGCTGCGCATGCCGTCTCCGTTCTATTCGGAGAGAAGCCGCTGACCGCCTTGACCGGGGTTGCGCGAACCGTCGCGAATCCCGATCTGATACCTAGCGTGCCGGGTCCGATGCCTCGGGCAGCTCGGCCTCTGCGGTCGACCCAAAAGAACGGTGCCGCCGCCGCCTATTTTCCCGCCTGCATCAACCGGATGTTTGGCCGCGATCCGGGCGGCCCGGCTTCGCCGTCCTTGCCGGAGGCGTTCCTCACACTATCCGAGCGAGCTGGAAAGCCATTGTGGATCCCGCCTGACGTCGCCGGTCTATGTTGCTCCACCCCATGGAAGTCGAAAGGCTATCCCCAAGGTCACGAGTTCATGGCCAAATCCATCGCCGATGCCATGTTGCGGTGGAGCGACGACGGCAAGCTCCCGATCGTCGTTGATGCCGCGTCATGCACTCTCGGTCTCAGCCAAGATATTGCGTCACTGCTCGATGCCGAGACCAAGGCCAAGTATGAGAGTCTGACCATCATCGACTCGATCGCGTGGTGCCGCGACCTGCTTCCGAAGTTGACGATCCGGCGAAAGCTCGGACGCATTGCCGTGCACCCAACCTGCTCCATCACGCACCTGGAATTGGCTGGGACGCTCAAGCAGATCGCGACGCATTTGGCCGATGAAGTCGAAGTGCCCATCGGTACGACCTGCTGCGGTACGGCCGGGGATAGAGGCCTCCTTCATCCCGAGCTCGTGGTCTCAGCGACCCGCGAGGTCAAAGCCGTTCTGGATGCCCGCCCGGCCGAGGCCTACATTTCGGCGAACCGAACCTGTGAGATGGGCCTTCGCCACGCGACCGGCCGGCCGTACGAGTCGTTTGTTTTCCTGCTCGAGGAACTGAGTCGCCCCGAGTTGGACTAACGGATCTCCCCTAGCTCAACGTGAAGTTTCTTGTCGACAGATCGGCCGTCTGAAACGGCCGCCCAAATGGAGCCATTCCCATGCCATATACTGATTACAAATGTTTCCGGCTCGCGTTTGATGCAGGAGTCGCATTCGTCGGCATCAATCACCCGCCGATAAATCTTCTTGACGATGTTCTGTCGCAGGAATTCGACAGACTCGGCAGGGAACTTGAGGCCGATGACAGCGTCCGGGTTGTGGTCTTGCAGAGCGCGCTTCCTGATTTCTTCATAGCCCACTCTGGTTTGGGTCGGGTTGGAGCCGCTTCCAAAATGGTGTCCCATACGCGCAGCTTTCGTGTTACGCAGACGATCGGCGAGCGGTTCAGAAACATGCCTAAGGTAACCATTGCCAAAATCGAAGGACGAGCCCGGGGCGGAGGAAGTGAGATCGCGCTGGCCGTGGACATGTGTTTTGCGGCCGTTGGAAAAGCGATCTTCGGCCAGCCAGAGGTGGCGGTTGGGCTTGTTCCGGGCGGCGGCTCTACGCAAAGATTGCCACGGCTCATCGGCCGGGGACGCGCCCTGGAGGTGCTCCTGGGTTGCAATGATCTCTCGGCTGAGCTGGCAGAACGTTACGGCTATATCAATCGAGCGTTGCCAGCCGACGAGCTAACGCCTTTTGTCGAGAAACTGGCTCACCGCATCGCCTCATTTCCTGCGCACGCCATCGCCCACGTCAAGGCGGCCGTGGATACTGGGGCATTTGGTTCGATGGCAGCGGGGCTTCTGGTGGAGGCCCATGAGTCCGATTTGAGTGTCGCTAGCGATGTGACGCAAGCGCGCGTGACGGAAGCATTAAAGGTCGGCGCCGAAACTTATGAAGGCGAGCTGGAGATGGATTATTTGTCGAGACTCTCGCCGACAAAATAATTCGCGGTTACCATTCGGCGGAGTAGCTTCAAAGTCTTCAGCCAGTCGGGAAGGACCCTAGCGTGTCACGGTCGGATCTTGCGCTGCGGGAAAGCGAATTCAAGCTCCGGCAAATCATCGAAACTGTACTGGTCGGCGGGGCCGAACGGTGAACCGACCTATGCCAATCAGCGCCTTGTAAACTATCGGGGCGCGGGATTGGAGGATTTCAAGAATGATGGTTGGCAGCGATTCCTGCACCCGGACGACGTCCCAGACACCTTAAAGGCCTTCTATAACGCAATTAGCACTGGAACGTCCTATGAGGCTGTGCACCGCCTGCGTCGGTCGGACGGCGAAATATCGTTGGCACCATACTCGCGGTGAACCTCTTCGCGACCGAAAGGGGCAGATTGTCCAGTGGTACGGCTTGTCCGTCGACATTGATGAAGGCAAGAAAGCCGAAGACTTGCTTCGCCGCAGCGAAGCCCATCTGGCCGAAGCACAGAGGCTGAGTCACTGCGGTGCGTCGGCCTACAACGAGACGATGATTCTTTATTGGTCGGAAGAGACTTATCGCATTTGAGGTATTGATCCGGCACAGGGTATCCCGAGCCGTGAACGGTTGTGCTGGGAATTTTTCCGCACTCTCCGATCACCGGGTCGCCGTGGCAGCAAGCCGGTGGATGGGTCTAGCCGGTATCGGCGCTGTGCGCAAACGCAGAAACATCAAGTGCCGCAGCCGTGGCAACCGCGCCTGCCAAGCCCGCCATGTGTCGTGTTCCAACAGCATGCATTCGAATGGCCTCCGTGAACGGCGACCGATGTCGTTGCAACTATCATACATCCTTCACTGCTAATATAAAGAAGGCGCTTGCCGCGCGCGCCGTTACTTCGACAGCGGAACGCCGAGCTACGCGTTCCCGTTCGTCTCGTCATGACTGCGCCGCCGCGCTGATCAAACCCCAAGCGTTTGGCCTTTGAAGCCCGCTGCCCCACGGTGGCGGGCTTTTTAACGGACGTGCGAGAGGCTCCGGCGCCCAATCCAAAGGGACCGAAGAGTTCGCGGGCCGTCGTAGGCGGTGCTGCATTGAAAGAAAACTCGCCGGGCGAAGGAACCCCAATCCCTCAAGCCCGGCGAAAGTTTACTTCCTGATCCCCGATCAGGACCGGTAGGAGGAGGGTACCGGCAATCTATGCAGTGCAAAACCGGTGCCAGCATTTTTTGTCCCGAAATGAGACAGGCCAACGCGAGCCATGCGCAACAGCGAACTTACCGAACGCCCTGGCCGAGGCTGGACGTGATGGGCCGAGGGCGTAGGCCCAATGTCATCTCGGTTGACGAGCTCACCCACAAACTGATTGCTGACGCGGCGGTGATCGGAATTCGGGGGATCGAGATCGGCGAAGAGGTCGACAGCCTCTATCGCACGATCCTTGATGCCATCGTCCACTATGACGCTGGCGTGCCGCAGTGACCATTCGCCGCTTGCCGGCGAGATCACACGGGTTGACCTTCCATGTGCTGGAAGGTGTATGGCCGAAGCGTGACTTGGAGGTAGGCGCATGAACATTGGAGTTGCGGCCTGCCCGCACTGGGGAGCGCACAACTCGGTGAAACGCATCGTCCTTGCGGTGGGGCTTGCACTGGCTTGTGTTTCAGGCCTGGCCGCTGCCAAGGTTGGCAGTGAAGCACTCATTGAGGCCCGCCAAGCGTCCATGAAACAAATGGCAACGGCTGCAAAAACGCTTGCTGGGATGTTTAACGGCCAAGTCCCTTACAATGCTGCTGAATTTCGAGACGCTGCCGAAACCCTACGAGATCGAACCGGGAGCCTCGTTGGCGAGTTTCCATCCGGATCGCTCGGTCCACTGTCCGGTGCCAAACCGGAAATCGACCAAGACCGACGAAGTTTTGAGGCGCTGGCTCACCACATCGCCACGCTCGCAACTGCACTCGCAAAGGAGGCTGCGAATGCGCCCCCGCAAATCAACGCCGAAATGCGGATGGGGCCTGGAAAGATGATGGACGGCGGAAGTCTGCTGGGGAAGCGCACTAACGCGGCTGAACCCGATCCGGCGACGCTGCCCGCAGAACACTTGGTGCACATGATTTTGCAGGATTGCACCAGTTGCCACTCCAGGTTCCGCCAAAAGATTCGGTGACGGTCGTCCACGAATTAATTCTCTGATGATTTTGTCGACGCGCAACTCCTGCTTAGCGGCATGAGTGAACGGGCGCTGGCGGGGCGCTACTTTGCCCTGAAGGCCGGTGCTTGCCGCTGCTCCCGCCGTCGCTGGTACATCCGCAGTCGACGACGGGTGCCGGACTTAAAGCTTGCACCGGCCATTGCGGGGGAGGTCAGATCTCCCCCGCTCGAGTGAATCTACAACCACATCTGAAGTCGCTCAATTAAGGCTAAGTGCGGGTGGCCATCATCCTTTCAGGGGCCTTACCGGGCGCTTGCCGGAACCATCTTATCGACCGGCTCGGCCTGGATCGCGGCTCCATGCATTGGGATCTGGTCGGGCTCTTCGGCTGCTCGGATTGTAAGGCTGCAAGGCGCGACCGCCGGCCGGTGTTCTTCACTGTGGTTCCTGATTACGAGGGTATCCAGGTGCCGCGCAACCGCGACTGGAAACCGAAGTTCTAATAGGGCCAAGCGAGCGGCGCTAGACGTCCCGCCACGGATCAATTGTGCTTGGCACCGAAATTGCTCTGTAGATTAAAACAGCGAGATATCTGTCTAGATGATAGAAAGCGCCCCTAGCATTGTCTGCAATTCGTGCAGAGTGCCCCTTAGCAGTGTCAGTGAGCCTCAAGGGTCCGACCTCCTATTTTGCCCCAATTGCCGGATTTCCGAGACATACGACAACGTCATGCTTGAACTTAGCCAACGCACAGCGGACGCACTTTTGCGCGCGATCTACCGACCTGTTCCCTCGAGGATCTATCGTTTCGCCCTTCTCTTTTCAGAAGGGGGACACCACCCCAAGCCGACAAGGTCGCCCCTGATGAGCACGACTGGTGACGAGGACCACCGTGTGCGAATGCGGGGCAGGCGGAGGAAGGATGGTCCGTCCCGTGCCTAAAGAGGCCAACGGAAACGCGCGCTGGTGCTTCACATAAGACCAGAAAGATGGAGTAGGTGGACAAGTCTCATACCGAGGCCCACTGTGAATTCGCCATCGTTGGCAGCAAAGTCCCAACCGAAGAATGCCGCCCAGCCAAAAAGCAGAATGGAGAAGCGCATTAAACGACGCTAAATTAGGCGTATTGAATAAAGGTTAAGGGCTTTATCCTCCTAAGGGTGGTAGCGCCATCCCATGACCATGAAATATCCGTTCGTCGAGGACACGCTCGGCAAAGCTGCAGATCGGGTCGGGGCTTTCCGTCGACTGCATGACGTGCCGCCGGCATGCCGACCTCGATATCCAAGCGCTGGTTGACCGTCTCGGCGAAGATTACGGCTGCCAACACCGGGATTTGATCCGGGTCCTATTCTGCCAGCCCTGCCGTGACGCTGGGCGCCCTGACCGAAACATCTCGTTCACCAGCCACCCGAAGACACCAGGGCAGCGACGCTCAGACTAAGCGGCCCGGCATCTCCGCACGGCGGGGGCCAGCAGACTGTCGGGCCTGACCGGCGCGGGTTGGGGAGCGTGCCGGCTGGTGAAAATATACGCTTTCGCTCATATGTTCGGGACCTATCCGTAAGAACGATGGAACCAGCAAAAGGTGGGCGCGCTACGGCGGGCGATACTTAGGTCGTGGCGGTGCGACCAAGGTTCTGGAAGGTGACTGGGAGCCACACCGTTTGGTTATTATCGAATTCCCCGATATGGCGTCATTGATGGGCTGGTATAATTCGCCGGAGTACGCTCGCCTGATCGAGATTCGAAAACGTTGCGCCAACACCAGGATCATTGCGCTGGAAGGGATCACAACACCCATTGTCTGACGGTGCTTCGAAGCGGGCCTTTAGGGCCGGCAGAACAAGGACTTCAGTCTTAATTGCACGATATCTAATATACGATAAACTTAACAGCGCGGGGGGCTTTTCCCGCCAAGGTGGCCGGTGCGGCTTCGCTTCCCCAAGCATCCCCTGCGCCGGCCATTCGCGTCGATAATCGGGAATTGTCAGATTGGATGCTGCACGCGTTAGCTTCAAGGCCAGGCGACGGGCAGACACGGTTGCGCCGCCGCCAAGATTTGATCCTATCAAGGGAAGTGTGGCGGGGGCGGCGATAGCCGGCAGCGTCGTGGCGATTTTCTATTGGCTTGCAGGCGGCAATCACATCGCGGGTCCGATCGGCCTAATCACGATTTTGGGGTTTGCGCTGCCGTATCTTCACCTCCGGAGAAAGGAGCGGAAGAACAGTGAGGCCTTTGATACCTATTACATCAGATTGTTGGAACTTGAGAGGGCAAGAGAGAAAAGCTCGGCTGCCATCAAACCAAGCACCGCTCCCGGTAAGCCCTCATCGCGCCTGGCGCCGCTGCCCCTACATCCTGATCGAGACATACGACAACATGTAATTGATCGCGATGGAACCCGTAGCGACCCATACTCCTAAGCTGCTCATGCTTCCTCACTTCCCGCCGGCGCACTCGTTGGGCAGGGTGTTGGGATGGTGGACGCCGGCCCAGACGGAAAAGGTCCTCAAGCACAAGCTAATATAATTGAGATGCAGACGCCTAGGTGTGATCGCGGAACCCATGGCCTAAGCGCTCCCGTCGGTCTCGCTTTCCTCGTCGATCATCCGGACCCGCAATGAAGGCTGATGCCTGATGCCAATGAATGTTTCGCGGAGGTGGATCTTCCCGCGCTTTATCGAAATCCCGATCGGGATTTTCCGAGTCTTTGGTTTGAAAGGCAGCTTTGACAGTCCAGGCCACATCCCTTGCCGAGCCAAACGTCTGCCCACCCACTTCTCACACCCAAAAGCGGCCCGGCCGCTTCCGGCCCAAAATAGGACGCTTGTTGCCTAACGCCTTGATCGTGCTGCAGACTGCCTCCACGTCAGGGCGCTACGGCATTGTCAGGTTCGCAAGGCGGCTGGCCTTTGAAGTCACGAGCAAGGCACCCATACTTGTCGAACGTCTGCCCGGTTTCCCTCGCAGCTTTGGCCATCCCGCAACCCGAAATAGCCAGGCAGGAGAGCAGAGCAATCGCGGTTCTCTTAACGAGCATCGATTCATGTCTGTCTAGGGGTGAGTTTAGAGCAAGGATTCCCGTCCGGAAAAGCACGCGGCTGAAATATGACTTCTCTGACATCTGACATTCCCCCATGGCGCACCTTCGCCCGCACAAGCAGGTGCCGACTTCAGTCGTCTATTGGGAGCTTTTGTATCCCGCTTCGCCATTTTCATCAAACCTCGGCGGAACTGGCTGCGTTGGCCGAAGTTAATTTCCGGCCAAACGCTCCTCCCGAGGTGACAACTGGATTCTCGAGGTCAAGTTCGACGGCTACCGCTCGAAGATCTATCGCCGCGTGGACGATTCACATTTTCAGACGTTACTGGCACATGTCAGCGCCAGGGCCCTATACTGCGACTCCGAGCGACAGAACCTCGGCTGTTCGGACATTGGACGTCGGCGGATCGAGTTGATCGCCGCCTTTTATCGAAAGGTCTAAAACTAGTGTCTCCAGAAGAATGCAAACAGCGAAAGCGTGTTTATACTGGGGGCAATGCGACTTGGTTTTGGAGGGTTTCTCGGCCGATAGTATTGCGAGGCTTGGCGCTGGTTCACGACGGCATAATGGGTGCTGCCGCGATGTTGCTTTCGCTCGTGTTGAGGCTTGATTTCGATATTGTCGTTCAAAACCTGACGTATTTCCTTGGTGCAGCGGCTCTATTCGGGGTCATTGTCAGCGGCGTCGGTTTCTTGTTTGGACTGAACCGTGGTATTTGGCGCTATGCGTCGCTGACGGATCTCCTAGCAATCACCTATGCTGCTAGCGCGTCCGTCGCTAGTTTCACAGTGGCCCAATTCCTGCTGGATCGACTGGGCTCGATTCCCCGTTCTTCGATCTTGATCGCCTGGGCCTTCCTGATCGTGCTGCTAGCCGGGCCGCGTGCCGCGTATCGGCTCTATCGCAATCGCCACGACACCGGTCGCTTGTTCGATCGCGGCACCTGCAAGTTCGTTCTGCTGGTTGGAGCCACCGACAACGCCGACGCCTTCCTGAGGACCACTAAGGAGAGAGATAATGCGTCATTCAATATCCTCGCGATAATCGACGAACGGGGGCGCAGGACCGGACGTTCTATTCGCGGGGTTCCAGTGTTGGGTCCGCTGGAAAGACTGCCGCAGATCCTCAATCGATTTGAGGCCCAGGGGCGCCGACCCGAAGCGCTCATCCTGACGCGTTCCCGCGAGGACTATCAACAGCACGCCAGCATCGAGGCGTTGGTTGAGATTGCGGCGCAGCAGAAAGTCGAAATCCTAAGGCTCCCGAACCTTCTTGATATGCAAAGCATCGATGCTGAAATTGAGCCGCGTCCGATCAAGTTGGAGGATCTCTTGCATCGGCCGCCCGTTACACTTGATGCGCCCAAGATCGCGTCGATGATCGAGGGCAGGACCGTCATGATCACCGGCGCGGGCGGTTCGATTGGATCCGAGCTGGCACGTCAGGTTGCGGCCCTGAACCCACGCGGCCTCATTCTCGTGGACGCCAGCGAGCACCTTCTCTACTCTATCGAGACTGAACTCACTGGCACCCGCCCGAGCCTCGAGTTGCATGCCGCCCTCTGCAACGTGCGCGAAAAGGACGCCGTCAACAGAATCGTCGCCGCCCATAGGCCCGAGGTGCTGTTCCACGCAGCAGCACTCAAGCATGTGCCGATCGTTGAGGCTCAGCCACTTGAAGGCCTTTTCACCAACGCGATCGGGACGCGCAATGTCGCTGAGGCCGCGCTTCGTGCCAACGTTTCCACGATGATTATGGTGTCGACGGACAAGGCTGTGAATCCCGCTAGCGTTATGGGCGCGACCAAGCGGATGGCGGAGATGTTCTGCCAGGCGATGGATCTGGACTCGGCGGTCAACGGCACACGTTTCGTCACCGTTCGGTTCGGCAACGTCCTGGGCTCGGCCGGATCCGTGGTCCCGCTGTTCGAGAAGCAGATCAGGGCCGGCGGCCCGGTGACAGTTACCCATCCGGAGATGGAACGCTTTTTCATGACAATTTCAGAAGCCTGCCTCCTCGTCCTGCAGGCGGCGGCGCATAGCCGCGAGCGGCAGCAGGAGCGCGGCCGAATTTACGTTCTCGACATGGGCTCGCCGGTGAAGATCGTGGATCTTGCTCGAAATCTCATCCGTCTCTCGGGCCACCGCCCGGACACCGACATTCAGATAGTCTACACCGGGCTTCGGCCTGGGGAAAAGCTTTGCGAGGAACTCTTCGACAACAAGGAAACCTTGAGCGGGACCGGTGCGTCGGGGATTCTGGCCGCATCTCCGCGGTCAATCGAGGGAGCGCTAATCGTGCGCATCTTCGACGAAATGAAGCGCAGGATCGACGCCCAAGATTTGCCCGGCGCCCTACGGCTTCTGAAATCGACCGTCGGGGAGTTTACTCCGGGGAATGAGATTCACCTGCTGATGAGCGGGGAGGACTCGAGCAAGCACTAATCCTCATCGCGGTGCCACCTGCGAAGTTGACAATCGGAAGACCCTCATTCGCCATCGCGCCGGCTGCCTCCCAGAAGTGAGGGCAGGCGGCGCATCGTCTTTGAGTATCCACGCAAGGCCATGAAGCAGGGCCGCCGCCGAAGGGCAAGAAGCGGCCGGCGACAAAGTGGGTCAAGCCGGGACTAATCGGGCGCGTGAAGCATCTGCGGGGCGAGGAAGACCTGCGACACGCATCACTACAGGATTTCAGGGACGGGGATTGACCCGTCAGCCGATGCTGATTCGCTGCATGTCGCCGCCTTCGCCTTCCATAAGGAAGGCACCAAGCGCGCTCATCAGTGCATCGGCGCTGTCCTTCTCAAGATGAAGCTCGATTTCTTCGTCGTCTTATGTGACCAGCAGCAACTTGCCCCTCAGCGGGTTGCGCGAAATGACCACAATATCGTCATCCTGATAGTCGGCTTCCTCGGCCATGGCTTTCCTCGCCGCATGAGCACGCGCGGAATGAACTTCCTAGATCGATGGCTGGCCAACAACGTTCCTGAGACGACGAAGGCCGACATCATTACTTGATGGTCTGGAGCAGGACACCAGCGACTATGAGCCGGACAGCGACCGCGAGCCCATGCTTGGAGCCGCAGAACTCCATCCAACGTCACGGGAAAGCCCATGGGGCCGCAGCGGCGAGCTAACGGTCTCGCACTACGGCAGCAACTCGCAAGAGCATTGGGCAGGCTCCCGCGCCACGTTCCCAAGCCAAGATGGAGTGCGAGGCCGAGAATGAACACGGGGGCGATGTGCTGGACGAGCCGCACGACGGCCGAGACGATGACGAGTATGAGCTCGGCTGGACTGAACATGTCGACCAGCGCAAGGAGGTGATCGTCGATCAGAATAGCTGGAACCATCCCGAGGGCGAGCCGCTGTTCGGCTGGTGCGAGAACCACGGCAAAGGCGTCAGCAAAAAGCCCAGCGCGCCAGAGCCTATGAAGGTCGCAACGCCACAAGCTAAAAGCGTATTGCCATCCTGACTTTGCGCAAAGCGTCCCTACCATGTTCGCGTCCATGTCGCCTGGACGCAGGCCTAATCCGTCCAAGCTGCCGGCTGGCCGCAAAGGCACCGTGCCACAATATTGCCCGGTTCCGGCCATAATCGATTAATACCGTGATAAACAATTCCTGCGCACAAAGGATCGGGGTTCACGGCGTTGTTGGTATTGTCGAGTGAGTGCTTTGGCTCCTCTGGCGGTTAGATGGCGGCGTCTTTCATTGAGACTGTAGGGGACATCTGAAAAAATGCAGGCTGTGACGCACCCGCGTCTTCGTCGCGCTGCTACAGTCGCGTTGTTGGCGGTATCGGCTGCCTTGCTGGCGGCTTGCGCATCGCCTGAACCCAAAGCGATGGTCTACAAAAAGACCCGCTCCAAGGAATATTTCTCCGAATCCGAATACGGCGTGAAGGCAAGCCCACGTGTGGCCTTCCGGGGCGGGCGGCTGCAGCGTGGCGGCGGCCGGGACCAGCTCGGCAAGCCCTATCAGGTCCGGGGCAGGTGGTATTACCCCAAGGAAGACAAGCACTACGCCAAGGTCGGTCTGGCCTCCTGGTATGGCGATGCCTTCCACGGCCGGCTTACCGCCAATGGCGAAGTCTACGACATGACACACCTGACGGCGGCTCATCCGACCATGCCGCTGCCAAGCTATGCCCGTGTCACCAATCTCAAGACCGGCAGCTCTGTGATCGTTCGCGTCAACGATCGCGGCCCCTATCACGAAGGCCGCATCATCGATGTGTCGGAGCGCGCCGCCCAAATGCTTGATTATGCCAATATCGGCACCGCTCAGGTAAAGGTCGAGTATGTCGGCCGCGCACCGCTCGACGGCGATGACGACCAGTATCTGATGGCCTCCTACCATCCCGGCAACAGGGCGCCGGATCCGTCGGATGGACTGCCGACCGGCGTCATGGTCGCCATGAACGGACCGTCGCCGAGCCTTCCCGTTGGTGCCGCCGCCGTGCCGTTTCCTGGCCAGTTGACCGATTCGGGGGCGGCCCAGGCGGTCATGCCGGCGCAGTCGCCGGCCTATGGCGACCTGGCATTGCCGGATTTCGGCCCGATCGTGCCGGAGCGCCCAGAGATCAGCCTGCCGCCGCAATCGCCGTTTGCCGTGGCCTCGCTCTCCTATGCGGACGAGCGGGTAGAGCGCGCCTCCAACGCCTTCGCAGCGCTTGGCGGCGACGGCATGTCACCGGCCGACCTGCTTCAATCGTGGAAGCGTCAGTCGCCGTCTGCCGGTTCGCCCACCGACTATGTTGCGGCAGGTTCGTTCGAGGATGCGGCGGACGCCAAGCGCGTTGCCGCCCAGCTTGCCGCATTCGGCAAGATCGAGATCCAGCGTTCAGAACTCGATGGCGAGGATTGGTATTCGGTCAATCTCTATCCCGACGGCCACCGCAATCTGGATGAATTGCTGCAGGCAGCCTGGTCGCATGGTGCGCCGGATGCGCTGGCTGTGCGCAACTGAGCGCAAGCAAGGTCGGATCTCCACTGCGCGGTTGATCCGCCACGGAAAAAGCCTGATACTTTTTGCGGGCTTGCCGGACGTGCCGGCCAACGGGTCGAATTTCATGCAATTTCGCTTGCTCCAGCCTTTCGCCGGGCTTCTGTTTTTTTGCCTACTATTGCTTTCCCTGGCTCCAGCCAGTGCGCAGCTTTTCGAGACCAAGGCCGCGCAGGTTTTCATGATCGACGCCGAAACCGGGACGGTGCTGTTTTCGAAAGATGCCGATGAGCCGATACCGCCGGCTTCGATGGCCAAGCTGATGACCATGGAAGTGGTTTTCAACGCCATAAAGTCCGGGCGCCTGAAGCTCGACGACACGTTCGTGGTCAGCGAAAACGCCTGGCGCAAAGGTGGTGCGCCTTCGGGAACTTCGACGATGTTTGCCAAGCTCAAATCGTCGATCCGGCTCGAGGATCTCATTCAGGGCGTAACGGTTCAGGCGGCCAATGACGGCTGTATTGTCATTGCCGAAGGCATGGCCGGCTCGGAGGACAATTTTGCCGCACAGATGACCGAGCGCGCGCGCCAGATCGGGCTCAAGACATCGACGTTCGTCAATTCGACCGGCCTGCCCGCGGACGGCCAGCAGACGACGGTGCGGGAGTTGGCGCTGCTGGCCGTGGATCTGTGGCGCGATTATCCGGATTTCTATCAGTACTACGGCCAGAAGGATTTTACCTGGAACAAGATCTCGCAACGGAACCGCAATCCGCTTCTGGCAATGGACATCGGCGCCGACGGCCTGGCGGTCGGCGCGAGCGAGACGTCAGGCTTCGGCATCGTCGGTTCGGTCAACCACAACGGCACGCGGGTGATCGCGGCGATGAGCGGACTGGCCAGCGACAAGGAGCGTGCCGAAGAGGCGCGAAAACTGCTCGACTGGGGTGTTCGCTCTTTCGAGAAGACCGAAATCTTCGCCAAGGACGAGGTGGTCGGCGAAGCCCAGGTTTTTGGCGGCGCGAAATCCGGCGTGACGCTGAAGGCCAAGGGTCCGATCGCCATCTTCCTGCCGATCACCAACCGCGACAAGCTGACGGCCAAGATCGTCTACACAGGCCCGGTTGCCGCTCCGGTGGAGGAAGGGCAACCGGTGGGCGCGCTGCGCGTCTGGATCGGCGACACGCTCAGCCAGGAAACGCCGCTTTTCGCCGCCGAGTCGATCGGCGTCGGCACGTTGCCGCAGCGCGCGCTCGATGCCGTCAAGGAACTGGCGATCGGCTGGCTGCGCTAGAGCGGTTCGTCGTTTCACGGAAACGCAGAACCGCTCTATCTCTTTGCTTTGACGCAAGTCCCTAGGGAAAGCGCTACGCGCTTTTCCCGGCAAAACCGTTTCACACTTTTCCTGGAATTGCTCTAGCGCCGACGGCATAGACGTTTGGCCCGACGCGGACTATCTAGAGCGCTATAACCACCCGCAAGCATGGCAAGGGCTTTTTCGATTTGGCGCGCGGATTTTTCATCACCTTCGAAGGCGGCGAAGGAGCAGGCAAGTCGACGCAGATCGAGCGGCTGGCCAGGAAGATGCGCGCCAAGGGATATGATGTCCTCCCCACTCGTGAACCTGGCGGCTCGCCTGGCGCCGAAGCTGTCAGGCATGTGCTGCTTTCAGGCGCCGCCGAACCGTTCGGGCCGAAAATGGAGGCGCTGCTGTTCGCCGCCGCGCGCTCCGACCATGTCGAGCAGGTCATCCGTCCAGCGGTCGAGCGTGGCTCCATCGTGCTTTGCGACCGCTTCCTGGATTCATCACGCGTCTACCAGGGCGTCACGGGCGGTATCGACCCGGCGTTCATGGATGCGCTGGAGCAGGTTGCCATCAACGGCATGATGCCGGACATGACGCTGATCTTCGACATCGATCCGGCGGAGGGCCTCAGGCGCGCGACGTTGCGGCGCGGCACCGAAGCAATCGCCGACCGCTTCGAAAAGGAGAGGCTGGCGATCCATCAGGCCCGCCGCGAGGCGTTTCTGGCAATCGCGGCGGCCGAGCCGGAACGCTGCATCGTCGTTAACGCCGCCGCCGATGCCGATACGGTCGAGAATGTCGTCACCGCCGCCGTGTTCGCGGCGCTGGAGGCAAGAACGCCGTCGCGCAACAGGCAGGCGACGCCGGCATGATCTTCGAGCGCATCGCACCCGAGCAGCACGACACGCTGGACGGCGTGCCCGAGCCATCCGAAACGCCGCGCCTGGTTGGACACCGGCAGGCCGCGGGGATGCTGACCGCCGCCTATCGTGCGGGAAAGCTGCCGCATGCGCTGATCTTCTCCGGGCCGGTCGGCATCGGCAAGGCGACGCTTGCCTTCCATCTTGCGCATCATCTGTTGAAGCACCCGGACTTTGCGCAGGCGCCGGAAAGCCTTGCCATTCCCGATCCGGCCTCGTCGCTGTTTCGCCAGATCGCCACCGGCGCGCATCCTTGCGTGCTGCATCTGACCCGTCCGCCCAACGACAAGACCAAGAGCTTCAAGACCGTCGTCACCGTCGACGAGATCCGCAAGGTCAGCCGCTTCCTGTCGCTGACCTCGCATGACGGCAGCTACCGGGTTGTGATCGTGGACCCAGCCGACGACATGAACACCAATGCCGCCAATGCCTTGCTGAAGAATCTCGAAGAGCCGCCGGCACGAACGCTGTTCATCCTGATCGTCCATGCGCCGGGCAGCCTGCTGCCGACAATCCGGTCGCGTTGCCAGGTGGTGCGATTGACGCCACTCGATGCCGAAGACCTGATGGCGGTTCTGGAAACGACCGAACCGCCACCGCCGGACGATCCTGCCGAGCGCGCGGCGCTGGCTGAGCGGGCAGGGGGCAGCGCGCGCAGCGCGATCTTGTTGACGCAGTATGGGGGTCTGGAGATCGCGTCGACGCTCGACGCCCTGGTGGCGGCAAGAAAGAACGATGTAGGCGGCGCGTTTCGCCTTGCCGAGGCTGTCGCCGGCCGCGACCAGGCGATCCAGTTCGACATCTTCAACCGCCGGGCGCTGGAGCTGTTGTCGGATGCGGCAAGCCAGGCAGCGCTTGCGGGCGACCTCGCACGGGCCAAAACGCTGTCGGACACTTGGCATGAGGCGCTGGACGCTATATCTGAGACCGACACCTACAATCTCGACAAGAAGCAGCACGCCTTGACCATGATCGACCGCCTGAATTCTGCAATGCGAATGTGACGGTTTCTCCATGCATGCCGTGCCCCAAAACCGGGGCCACTTTTGGACGGCATGCATTGGCCTCGGGATGGCAATCGCCGCCCCGATGCGATATCCACCGCCACGCCTTTCCATTCAGACATTCATGACGGTTCATTCATGTCACGCGACAAGTTCTACATCACGACGGCGATTTCCTATCCGAACGGCAAACCGCATATCGGCCATGCCTACGAACTGATCGCAACCGATGCGCTTGCCCGCTTCCAGCGGCTCGACGGCAAGCAAGTCTTCTTCCTCACCGGAACCGACGAACACGGCATCAAGATGCTGCAGACCGCCAAGCGCGAAGGCATTTCGCCGCGTGAGCTGGCCGATCGCAATTCGGCTGAGTTCAAGCGCATGGCGGAGGCGCTCAACGCCTCCAATGACGACTTCATCCGCACCACGGAAGAGCGGCACTACGCGTCGTCGCAGGCGATCTGGAAGGCAATGGCCGCCAATGGCGACATCTACAAGGGTGGCTATGCCGGGTGGTACTCGGTGCGCGACGAGGCCTACTACGGCGAGGAGGAGACGGAGGTCCGCCCAGACAATGTCCGGTACGGGCCACAGGGAACGCCCGTCGAATGGGTCGAGGAAGAGAGCTATTTCTTCCGCCTCTCGGCCTATCAGGACAAGCTCGTCGCGCTCTATGAAAACCAGCCCGACTTCATCGGCCCGGCTGAGCGCCGCAACGAAGTGATGAGCTTCGTCAAATCCGGCCTCAAGGACCTGTCGATCTCGCGCACCACCTTCGACTGGGGCGTGCCGGTGCCGGGCGACGAGAAGCACGTGATGTATGTGTGGGTCGACGCCTTGACCAATTACATCACAGGTGTCGGCTATCCCAATGAAAATGCTGACGATTGGCATTTCTGGCCTGCGGATGCGCACATCATCGGCAAGGACATCGTCCGCTTTCATGCGGTGTATTGGCCGGCCTTCCTGATGTCTGCCGGCATCCCGCTGCCGAAACGTGTCTTCGGCCACGGCTTCCTGTTCAACCGCGGCGAGAAGATGTCGAAATCGGTCGGCAACGTCATAGACCCCTTCACCATGATCGAGCACTACGGTCTGGACCAGGTGCGCTACTTCTTCCTGCGCGAGGTGCCGTTCGGCCAGGACGGCAGCTACAGCCATGAAGCAATCGTCAACCGCACCAACGCCGATCTTGCCAATGGCCTTGGCAATCTGGCGCAGCGCTCGCTGGCGATGATCGCCAAGAACTGCGGCGGCGTGGTGCCGCAACGCGGCACACTGGCGGATGAGGACAAGGCGATCCTCGATCAGGCAAGTGCCGCGCTCGCCGTGGCGCGCAAGACCATGGCCGAGCAAGGCATCCATCTGGCACTGGCGGCGATCTTCGGCGTGGTGGCGGAAGCCGATCGTTATTTCGCGGGCCAGGCGCCGTGGGCGCTGAAGAAGAGCGATCCGGCGCGCATGGAAACCGTGCTGTGGACGACTGCCGAACTCGTCCGGCGCGTGGCGCTGTTGTGCCAACCCTTCATTCCGGGATCGGCCAACAAACTGCTCGACCTGCTGGCGGTGCCGGCGGACAGCCGCGATTTCGTGCATGTCGCGGCAGACCACGCGCTTGTCTCCGGGGTGGCCTTGCCCGCGCCGGAGGGCGTGTTTCCGCGTTACATCGAACAGCCGGATGCGAACGCCTGATGCTCGTCGACAGCCATTGCCACCTGGATTTTCCCGACTTCGCCGAGGAGCGGGCGGCCATTGTCGCCCGCGCCAAGGCGGTCGGTATCGGCCGCATGGTGACGATCTCGACGCGTGTGAAGCGGTTTCAGCAAATCCTTGAAATCGCTGAAACCTTCGACGAAGTGTACTGTTCGGTCGGCACCCACCCGCACAACGCCGCGGAGGAACTCGACGTCACCGCCGCGGACCTTGTGCGCCTGTCAGCTCATCCGAAGGTGGTGGCGATCGGCGAGGCGGGGCTCGATTACTTCTACGACAAGGCGCCGCGCGATGCCCAGGCGCAGGGCTTTCGCGCCCACATCGCCGCCGCTCGGGAAACCGGACTGCCGCTGGTCATTCATT
Source organism: Mesorhizobium sp. CNPSo 4670 (assembly GCF_057784235.1). NCBI lineage: Bacteria > Pseudomonadati > Pseudomonadota > Alphaproteobacteria > Hyphomicrobiales > Phyllobacteriaceae > Mesorhizobium > Mesorhizobium sp. CNPSo 4670. Next base: position 28,387 of record NZ_JBWJFQ010000036.1, read on the forward strand.
CGCGCGATGCCGATGACGACATGGCGGCCATCCTCGAGGACGAAACAGGGAAGGGCGCCTTCCCCTTCATCCTGCACTGTTTTTCGTCCGGGCCCCGGCTGGCGGAAATCGGCGTTGCGCTCGGTGGCTATGTATCGTTCTCGGGTATCCTGACCTTCAAGAATTCGGCGGAATTACGCGCCATCGCAGCCGATGTGCCGCATGACCGCTTGCTGGTCGAAACCGACGCACCCTATCTGGCGCCCGTGCCGTTTCGCGGCAAGCGCAACGAGCCAGCCTATGTCGCGCACACGGCCAAAGTGCTGGCCGAAACAATCGGCGTCAGCGAGGCTGACATCGCTGATCTGACGACGAACAATTTCTTCCGTCTGTTCGGCAAGATGCCGCGACCTCCCGAGCAAACTGCTTGGCCCGAGCAAAGCGCCTGAACGATGACCGACCGGCTGCGCCTTACCATTCTCGGCTGCGGCTCGTCGCCAGGTACGCCGCGCATCACCGGCGACTGGGGCAATTGCGACCCGGATAACCCGAAGAACCGGCGCACCCGCGCCGCCGCACTCGTCGAGCGGATTGCTGCGGATGGCAGCCGCACCAGGGTTGTCATCGACACCGGACCGGATTTCCGCCAGCAGATGCTTATGGCCTCCGTCAGGCGCATCGATGCGGTCGTCTACACGCACCCGCATGCCGACCATATCCACGGCATCGATGACCTGCGCGGTTTCGTCCTCGAACACCGCCAGCTGATCGATATCCATGCCGACCAGCCGACAATGCTGCGCCTGCGGCAAGCGTTCGGCTATTGTTTCGAGACCCCGGCAGGCAGTTCCTATCCGCCGATCGTCGACGCTCATATCATCGATCACGCCAAGCCGGTGGTGATCGAAGGAGAGGGGGGTGCCCTCACCCTCGAGCCGCTGCCGCAGGTGCATGGCGACATCATATCGCTTGGTTTCCGCATTGGCACGCTCGCCTATTGCCCTGATATCAGTGACTTTCCGGAGTCTACCGCCGAACGGCTGCGCGACCTCGACGTGCTGATCATCGATGCGCTGCAGTACCGGACGCATCCCAGCCATCTGTCGCTCGGCGAAGCGTTGGAATGGATCCAGCGGCTGGCGCCGAGACACTCCGTGCTGACGCATATGCATGTGCCGCTCGACTACGCCACCGTGATGGCCGAGACGCCAGCCAACGTCGAACCAGCCTATGACGGCATGGTGGTAGAAATCCCATATGATTCATAGTGATGAGGCCAATCCTTCATCGCTGGCCGCACTGGAATTTTCGACAACGAATGACGCCCGGCCAAATCGTCTGGTCAACACGGATTTCAGCTGCCGTGCATGCCGGATCGACATGCCGCGATAGACACGACGCCTAGGCTACTCAATCGAAGAGATCGCGGGTTGGCGTGACCGCCATAGCGCCAAACGGCTGATAATGCGGGAAAATCTCCGCCTGCCGTCATACGCTTCAGTTCCATAATCTATCTTATGCGACTTTCTGATGTAGCAGCTATATAGAGATGCGACACTTGAGCAATTTAGAGATGCGACAGTCCCCGACTTTCACAGCTCATGCTCTCGCCAACTCGAAGCTGGAAAGGAAGGCTTGCGGCCTCAGCCTGGCGACAGACCGGGCTCGTTGGAGACCGTCATGCCTTGTCTCGTTACCTTGTCGCAGAACGAACTTCATCGCCTTGAAGCTATCCAGAAGATCCGTGAACGTCGGCTGAGCGTCGTCCAGGCGGCCGAGCTATTGCGATTGAGCCGCGCACAGGTTCACCGGCTGTTGCAAGCTTACGAT
>NZ_JBWJFQ010000037.1:0-25491 GCF_057784235.1 Mesorhizobium sp. CNPSo 4670
GCGAGACCCGGATTGTTCCCCCGCAACTCTTGCGTCAGGAGCTGGTAGTCCCTCAGGACATGCTCGTCGCCCAGCCATTCCATGTCCTGGAGCACCAGCCCGCGGCCGTGAGACGGGGCGGTCGGACCCAAAGCCCCGACCTGAGCATCGGCGGATTTGCTTGCAAACGCCGGCACGGAATTATCATCGTCGCGTGATTCAGATGGCGTGGCCGCAGTCAGAGCAACCAATGGAAAATCCCGGTAGGTGTCGGGGCGGGCGCTGGCAGCGGGCGCTGACGCTGCTTCCAGGGTCGGCCACATACTCCAATCAAAGTTGAGCGGCATCTGCGGCGACCAGGTTGAAGCGAACCGGGCAGGTTCTTGCCGTCCGGCCTGGACGATGTCCTGCGCCTGCGATGGCAATGCACCCAGTTGATGGATGGGGTCCGCCGACGTCAGCAGGCGACCGCCTGAATTGGCGATCTCGCTCAGCTGCCGCTCAATGGCAAGGCCGTCTGGATTGTCCAGGGTCCTCGGCCTCTTCGCTGGCCGCAACCCAGCTGGGTCACGCTCCTCGTTGATGAGGACCTCCTCGCTTGGCAGGAGGTTGCTGCTGGCAAATACACCGATGTCGGAGAACTGGCGCGGGGCTGGCTCGAGAGACAACGACGAGCCGGGTTCGTCCATCATCTCCCAAAGCAAATCCTGATCGTAGCCTTCTACGGGAGGCAGCTCCTCTGGCCACCTGTCCGCTTCCTGCCACGCGCTGTGCTGCGCAGCGGCGCCGCTGACGGGCATCGGCTCCATCCGCGGCGCGTTTTCGGGATCAGGAACGGGGAGGTTATGGCGCTCGAGCTCCATCGCTTTAGCGCCTGCCTGCGATTTTCGCAGATCAGCCAGTGCGGCACCGATTTTCCGATTGCCCCCGCCGTCCTTCCTATAGCGCTCGACATCGCCGTCCAACGACGTGCCGGAAAGCCGAGCAGCAATGCCCGGCTTGTTGTTCTCACGCAGATAGTCGCTGAAACTGCGAAGAATACCTGCGTACCGGCTGCCGGTCGATGTCCCTGCTTCGTTTTTGTATTCTTTGATGAGAGCCACGTCCTGGGGGTGAGGATTTAGCTCAGCGCGGCCTGTGATCGGCACCACTCCGCCCGTCGACTGGAAGGTCCGAAGATGGTCCATTGCCGGACGGAGTCTCCCGTAATGACCCGTTTCGATGGCCTCGCGCACATCATCGGTCAGCGATTGCTCGTTGAGCCGGGCGGCAAACGGATCTTTGTTATTTGCGAAGAGCCAGCGCCCGAACCTGTGAAGAGAATATACATAGTTGTAGGCAGTGCGGTTGGCGGCGTTGCCGTTGGGGAATGCCTTCTCAAGCCCCGAAATAAGGCGAGCGTCCTCGGAATAAAGAGGCTGCTTGCTCCGCCCTATCCGAACTCCAGCTGACTGAGCCGGCCGCAGTGTCGAGGTCGCCGGTATTGCTCCACCTGAATTGGCGATCTCGCTCAGCTGCCGCTCAATGGCAAGACCGTGTAGATTGGCTGGGGTCCTCGGCCTCTTCGCTGGCCGCAACCCAGCTGTGTCACGCTCATCGTTGATGAGGACCTCCTCGCCTGGCAGGAGGTTGCTGCTGGCAAATGCACCCATCGGCTTGTCGGGGAACTGCTGGCGGTCGTAGCCCCAGTTCAAGTGACGAATAGACCCTCCGGGGTCTGATGACTGGTCATGGCGCGCGGCTGGCTCGGGAGACGACGGGCCGGATTTGTCTATCATCTCCCAAAGCAAATCCTGGTCGTAGCTTTCTACAGGAGGCAGCTCCTCTGGCCAGCTTTGCTGCGCAGCGGCGCCGACGGACATTGGCTCCATCCGCGGCGCGTTTTCGGGATCAGGAACGGGGAGGATATGGCGCTCGAGCTCCATCGCTTTAGCGCCTGCCTGCGATTTTCGCAGATCAGCCAGTGCGGCACCGATATTCCGATCACCGCCGTCTTTCCGATAGCGCTCGACATCGCCATCCAATGACGTGCCGGAAAGCCGACCAGCAATGCCCGGCTTGTTATTTCTACGCAGGTAGTCGCTGAAACTGCGAAGAACAGACCTGCCGGTCCTTGTCGCTGCGTCGTTTCTGTACTCTTTGATGAGAGCCAGATCCTGGGGGTGAGGATTTAGCTCAGCGGGGCTTGTGATCAGCACGCGGCCCGTCTCCTGGAAGGTCCGGAGATGGTCAATTGCCGCAGGGAGTCTCCCGTGATAACCCTTTTCCATGGCCTCGCTCGCATCATCGGTCAGCGATTGATCGTCGAGCCGAGCAGCAATCGGATCTTTGTTATTTGCGAAGAGCCAGCGCCCGAAGCTGCGAAGAGAATATACATAGGCATTGACGGTGTGATTGGCGGCCTTACCCTCGAAGAGGGCCTTCTCAAAGCCCGAAATAAGGCCTACGTCCTCGGAATAAAGAGGCTGCTTGCTCCGCCCTGTCAAAACTCCAGCTGTCTGAGACGGTTGCAGTGTCGAGGCCGCCGGCATTGCTCTAATTCCACCTGAATTGGCGATCTCGCTCAGCTGCCGCTCAATGGGAAGACCGTGTAGATTGTCCAGGGTCCTCGGCCTCTTCGCTGGCCGCAACCCAGCTGTGTCATGCTCATCGTTGATGAGGACCTCCCCGCCTGGCAGGAGGTTGCTGCTGGCAAGTGCATCCATCGGCTCGTCGGGGAACTGGTGGCGGTCGTAGCCCGAGTTCAAGGGGCGAATGGACTCTCGGGGATCCGATGACTGGTCATGGCGCGCGGCTGCCTCGAGAGATGACGACGGACCGGGTTTGTCCATCATCTCCCAAAGCAAATCCTGATCGTAGCTTTCTACGGGACGCAGCTCCGCTGGCCACCTGTCCGCTTCCTGCATCGGCTCCATCCGGACCGCGTTTTCGGCAGCAGGAACGAGGGGAATATGGGGCTCGAGTCCCATCGCTTTAGCGCCTGCCTGCGATTTTCGCAGATCAGCCAGTGCGGCACCGATATTCCCACTGCCGCCGACGTCTCTCCTATAGCGCTCGACATCGCCGCCCAACGACGTGCCCGAAAGCCGACCAGCAATTCCTGGCTTGTTGCTCTTACGCAGGTAGTCACTGAATTTGCGAAGAACAGTTGCATACACCCTGCGGGTCGATCCCGCGTCGTTTCTGTACTCTTTGATGAGAGCCACGTCCTGGGGGTGCGGAATTAGATCAGTCCGGCTTGTGATCGGCACGAATCCGCCCGTCGACTGGAAGGTCCGGAGATAGTTTATTGCCGAGAGGAGTCGTCTATTATGACCCTTTTCGATGGCTTCGCGGGCATCATCGGTAAGCGACTGGTCGTCGAGCCGAGCAGCAATCGGATCTCTTTTATTTGCGAAGAGCCGGCGGCTGAAGCTGCGAAGAGAGTATACATAGCCGTTGGCGGTGTGATTGGCGGCATTGCCGTGGCGGAGGCCCTTCTCAAGCACCGAAATAAGGCGAGCATCCTCGGAATAGAGAGGCTCGTTGCTGTGCCCTATTAAAACCCCAGCTGACTGGACCGGCTGCAACGTCGAGGCCGCCGGCATTGCTCTGCCGCCACGGGAATTGGCGATCTCGTTCAGCTGCCGCTCAAAGGTCGTCGCATCTGCGGATCGCACCGTGGGCGAACTCGCTTGCCGGCCCGCGCCGTCCGACTTTACCTGCTCCCACTTCGTCGAGGCGAAATCCATCCGTTCCTCCCTTCAAAAATATAGGCATCGAAGCTGGGCTGGATTTGACGTGCCGGAAATCAGGAACAAACTACCCTTTAACAGCCCTCGGCAGGCATGCATCGTGAGCATCGGCAGCCGATGTTCGTCCAGCGCGACCACCCTGTCTGTTTTGTTAAATCGGGAAGCTGACGACAACCTGATGACGACAACGCGCCCCGAGCGTTGTGCATGTGCCCGCGCGCTTCGCCGTCAAGACCCCATAGATCGAGATCCGAGACAAATACTGCTTCTCCTCGCTGATCTGTACGGCCATCTTTCGCGGTGAGGTGCACTGCAAAGTACGGCGCGACTGGCAGAAACCTGGTTGAACGGGAAGGCACTGCTTTGGCAAGCACATCCGGCCCGCCATCCGATTCTCACTCGTTCTTGATGTCAACTGCGCGTGGCGACGCAAGAGTTGCCGTAATCGACGATCGTCTTGACGATCGCATGACCGTCGATGTCTTGTGGCCGCAGCCGGGCCGTTTAGAGCGCCTCCGTCGAACATGCAGTCATCATTTCCACGCTATCGCGAAGTGTGGAGCGAGGTCGGCAGGCGCGTCCGGAACCCGAATGGGCGAACTGCCCATGCCGAAGCCTTCTTCACCGCGATGCGGCCACCATCCGTAATGCGCTGACTACTCGGTTCCGTTATTCAAACGCCCGCCTTCAAGACCTTCTGGGATGCGCAGGCGTTTAGACAGCAATCGCAAACGAGGTGCACTGGCCCCGGCATGCCATGCACTTTGACCGTGACCTCGGCGGCAAACGGCTTGGAAACGACGGCTATTCTCGCGAGGAGCTTGCCGCCGCGTTCCTTTGCGCGACCCCGGGGGGGGCGCCTCGAGGTCGCGACGACCATAAATCTCAACGAGCGGCTTGATCCCAACACCGTTAACGGCGAACGTCTCGAAGAACTGCAGCGCCTCCAGTCGAGGACCATCGATACCACTCCGGTCGAAGGCGAAGAGCTGGATTCACAAAGGGCGGGGAAGCAGTAGTTAGCTCGTCATGCGCCGAGGGGCCGGTCCCACCGCAATTTGCGATTTGAGACCCGTATTTCGATCCAATCGCCTCCGGATTTTAACGGAGGAAATCGGACGGCGCCGCGAAATCATTCGACACGTCGATCGTTAAATGGGTGGCCAGCCCACACCCGCAGACGAGCGTGCGAGGAAGGACAACAGCTCGCCACGCGTGATCGGCTGGACATAGGCGATGCACACTAAGACGAGCACCTCCGATTGCGTTAGCTCCCTCGCCCCCCTCCCGCTGCCGTGTGTCTAAGGCGGCGTGGATAGCGTCGGCGAAAGCAGCTTTTTGCTCTTCGCCCTGTCCCTTCCATCTTGACTAGTGCGAGCCTGCAGCCTTATCTCACGACCGCGTTAGGCTCCGGCCTGCCAGATCGCCTCGAACGCCGGTGCGGAAGCTTCGATCGTTGCCGGCAAGATCCTCGACAACAAGGGCGCGACCTACGGCTACAACGCCCAGGCCGGCGAGTATGGCGACATGATCGCCATGGGCATCGTCGACCCGGTCAAGGTCGTTCGCACGGCTCTCCAGGACGCGGCCTCGGTCGCCGGCCTGCTCGTCACCACCGAAGCCATGATCGCGGAGGCTCCGAAGAAGGAGTCGGCTGGCGGCGGCATGCCTGGCGGCATGGGCGGCGGTGGCATGGGCGGCATGGGCGGCATGGGCGGCATGGACTTCTAAGGTCCACGCAACTCGACGATCACGGAGGGGCGGCAAAAATGCCGCCCTTTCTTCGCGCCCATTGCGCCGGTTTCGGCGGCTTTCAAGCCGGGGTATGCCCGCCAAGGGTTGTACTATGTTTGAACGGACACCGCCCTTTCTTGCTGGGCTGGCTTTGCCGTTGGGCTGTGCTGCGCGCGCAGCGATGACCGTACGGTGATTATTCCGGGACCACTTGATGCCAACTACTCTTTGACAAAGCCCCCCACGTCTGCAGCAGCAACCGATCGAAACCAGCGTGTTTCCGGTTGCGCCATAGGAGAGCCAGAAAGGCTCGAACTGCGTCGTGCAGCAGGTCACAAGACATCAAACAGGCGCGCATCACGGTTGCCAGTGTTACGGTCTCTTCTTCCTCGCCGCATAAGCCGCTGGTCTGCAAGAACGTCAGCCAGCCCGGCAAGCAACACCGTGTGCTTTGCAAATAGGACCTTGGGCTTCGCCAGAATTTCCACCATCAGAGCGTCGCGGCGTCTTCCCGGATCAGGTTGTCATGCGGTACTGTTCGCAAAAGGGCTCTCTCGAAGGGCGTATGACATCGCTGTTTTGGCTTCCTCTGCGCGTCGCCCCTTGAAAACAGAACAGGCTGATCCGCGGCAGCAAAAGGGCTGTCGTGACGGGCCGCGCGGCTTGACGACTTATGGATCCTGTAAACCGCGATCGTGCTGGGGCAGCATCCGCACCGACAGCGCCAGCGTCTCTCAGCGGAAAAAGCCCGCCACTCTAGACGAGAGAGTGGCGGGCTTTTTGCAGTGGTACTCGAACTGAATACGCGTTCCCACTGACATTAGCTGTGGATAATTAAGGCAGCATTAACGCGCAAAATCGGGCCATCTAAATCGATCCGAATGCAAGGTGCGGCGGGCTCGGAGGGTCCGGCCCTGAGCCCGTGTCGCCGACGAATCCATATCGCGCGAGCTGTCAGAAAATCCGCGCTTGACGTTACGTAAGGTCCATGTTTTTCGAGGTGCCGGGACGACTTCCAGTCTTGGTCCAGGGCGACGAAAATGAGGCAGCGATGGTGGCTGGCGAACCTAACGACGTGCGCGTCAAACGCTGCGGTGGGGGATGGGCCGTTCATATTGTTGAGGACGGCAAACTGACGGTTCATCGGTTCCGCACACAGTGTCCCGCTGAGAATTTCGCCGATGGCCAACGAGCCAGGCTCGGCCTTCCTAGCAAGCCACCGATTGACGAAATCTGATATCTTCGCCGAATTTGGGGAGACGTCGGATAGTTGGTGAATCGCTGGCCCCGGCGCGAAGGGCCATTTCAATGCTGCTTGCGGCCTTTCGGCTGCCCATATTTGCGATCTCGCGAAAGCCCGCCGTATCGAAAGGCCACCGGACTCGTTCTTTCGAAACCGGAGGGTCAGCGGCTCGGGCAGGTTTAGATACTCTCGTTAGCGCCGAGTAAGTTGCAACGGGGGAGAGGCCTGCACACATGTGGAGGCCAAGTCACGCTCCAGAGACCAGGGCAGGGATGGCCAAAGCCTCACCCGCCTCGTCAAGGATCGAGAAACTGTAACGGCCATCGGCATCGAGATCGACGGAGTAGCTTAGGCGGTCGAGTATGTTGTTGTCCTGGTCGAACGTAACGATCCGCGGCTTCAGCGACGTAATGTGCGCTTCGTCCAGGTAGATGGAGTTGCAGACAATGATCTGGTCGTCCGGCTGGCAGGTGCGGGCAGCCGCACCGTTGAGGATACAGCAACGTGAGCCGCGCTCGCCCAGAATGACATAGGTCGAGATCCGCGCGCCGGAATTCTTGTTCCATATCTCCACGAATTCCATGGGCAGGATCCCGGCTTCTTCGCAGTGGTCAGGGTCGAGCGTTATCGAACCGTGGTAGTTGAGGTTTGCTTCGGTGACGTGGATGCCGTGTAGCTTGCCGGCGACTAGTTTTCGCATTGATCCGTTGTCCTATCCATCGTGAATGACCCGTCAGCAACTCGTGCCTGGCTAAATTCCAACGACGAGTGCGCCGCCGCTGAGACCCGCACCCGCTGCCGCTAGCAGGATTTTCTCGCCCGGCCGAAACGGCTCCGTTTGATGGGCGAGCGACAGAGAAAGGGGAATCGTCGCGGCGGAAGAGTTGCCGTACTCGGCGATCGTCTTGACCGTCGTATGATCAGCAATGCCAAGGTTTCGCTCGACCGCATCGAAAATACGAGCATTGGCCTGATGTGGCACGAACCTGCCGACATCTTGTGGTTGGGCTCCGGCAGCGGCAAGCGCGCTGATCGAGCAATCAGTCATCATCTCGACCGCCTTAGCGAACACTTCGCGGCCGTCGGTCATCGTCATGAGGGTTTGCCCGAGATCCAGGCCGCCACGGAACGGGATGTTGCTTCCGCCCGCCGGGATCTGGATCAGCCCGTAGCGCGAGCCATCCGAATCCACGGAAGCGCCGAGAATCCCCCGATCGGCATCCCCGCACGGACCAATCACCACGGCGCCGGCGGCATCGGCGAAAAGAACCGAGCTTGCGCGCTCGGCCGGATTGATGCGACGGCTGAGGATGTTGGCGGCAATGACAAGGCTCGCCTTGCCGTGTAGGCGGGTGAAGCCGTCCGCGAACATCAGCGCATAGATGAAGCCGGCGCAGGCGCCGGTCAGATCGACCGCGCCTGCGCGGCCAAGGCCGAGCTTGTGCGCGACCAGGGGCGCGCTTGGCGGCAGGAGATGGTCGGGCGTCGAAGTGGCGAGCAACAGCAGACCAATGTCGCTACGGTCGATCCCGGCGTTCGCCAGCGCCATCTCGCCAGCCTGCGTGGCAAGGCCGGACAGCGTGTCTTCATCTGTCGCCCAGAAGCGCGAACGGATTCCCGTGCGCTTTTCGATCCAGCCCGGCTCGAGGCCAAGATTGCTCTCGATCTCGGCATTCGCCACTTTGCGCCCAGGCGCATGATGGCCGAACCCGAGAATGCGCGACGATCGGCTCATGGCCCCGAACCGAAGCGTTCGCTGGCCTCCTCGATGGCGTCATAGAGACCGTCCAGTTCCTCGCTGGTGATGCAATAGGGCGGCAGAAGATAGAGGACATTGCCAAGCGGACGCACGAGCAGGCCGCGCTCGAGGAAAAAAGCCCGCAGTTTTGGCCCGATCTCGGCCAGATAGCCGGCGGAGTCGGTGCGCAGATCGAGAGCCGTGATCGTCCCGGTCGCCCGGCTGTCGGTGAAGCGAGGGTTATCGCGAAAGCGTTGAAGCCCGGCGGCCTGCTTTGCACTCAGGGCCGCGACCCGCTCGGCTACCGGCTCGTCGCGCCAGATCTCGACATTGGCGAGTGCGGCCGCGCAGGCAATCGGATTGGCGGTGTAGGAGCTCGAATGAAAGAAGGTTTTCTTACGGTCTTCGGAATAATGGGCCTGGAAGATGGCATCGGTGGCGAGCGTGGCGGCTAGCGGGATGGCACCGCCGGTCAAGCCCTTCGAGGTGCACAGGATATCCGGAGAGATCGCGGCCTGCTCGCAGGCGAACATGGTTCCGGTCCGCCCCCAGCCGGTCATCACTTCGTCGGCGATCAGCAGCGTGCCGGAGGCTTCGGCAATCTTCTTCAGTTCGGTCAGAACCCAGGCGGGATACATCAGCATACCGCCGGCGCCAAGCACCAGCGGCTCGACGATCAGCGCGGCGGCCCGCCGGTCGCGGGCAACGGCCTCGAACCGATCCAGCGTCTCTTGTTCGCGTCCCGCGGCCGGGAAGGGAATGGTGTCTACCTCGAACAGCAAAGGCTCGTAGGCGGCGTTGAACACGCCGCGGGCGCCAACGCTCATCGTGCCGATGGTGTCGCCATGATAGCTGTGCTCCATGACGACGATGCGCGAGCGCGGTGCCCCGATGTTGCCGAAATAGCCAAGCGCCATCTTCAGCGCGACTTCGACGGAGGTCGAGCCGCTGTCGGAATAGAACACCCAGTCGAGACCGGAGGGAGCGAGGCCGACAAGGGCCCTGGCCAAGCGCTCCGCCGGCTCGTGGGTGAAGCCGGCGAAGATGATCTGGTCGAGGCTCGCCGCAGTCGTCTCGATCGCCTTCATGATGCGGGGATGGCGGTGGCCATGCGTGACGACCCACCAGGAGGAAATGGCATCCAGGATGCGCGTGTCGTCGGCCTTGTGGAGGTAGGCGCCTTCGGTCAAGACGATTTCAGGGATCGCCGGCTCGAGCGCATGCTGGGTGAAAGGATGCCACACACGGGACTGCGACATTCATTCGCCTCCGGTCATCGAGGCAAGGTCGAAGCCGGCAACCATCGCATCCCTCAGCGTCTCAATCGTCAGGGGGTCAAGGTGTGGCAGCCTGCCAAGCTGCCGCACGCCGCCCAGCTCCACGATTGTTCGCTGCGTATCGGCCACCTCATCGCCGATGAAGGCAATGCCGATGAGCGGGATGGAACGTGCCCTGAGCGCTTCGATCGACAGCAGGGTGTGGTTGATCGTGCCGAGCGTGGTACGGGCGCATAGGATGACCGGCATCCGCCACTGAGCGAATATGTCGATGAACTTGGTGCGCCGGTTGAGCGGCACCATCAGTCCCCCGGCACCTTCGATGACGATCGGACCCGGCAAGTCCGGAAGCGAGAGCTCTGCGACGTCTATCGCGACGCCGTCGAGTTCGGCTGAACGATGCGGCGACAGCGGCTCGTTCAAGCGGTAGACTTCCGGCAGCACGCGTCCTTTCGGCAGGCCGGCGAGCCGTTCCACAACCTCGCTGTCGGTTTCGCCGTCGAGGCCCGACTGCACCGGCTTCCAGTAGAAGCCATCGAGCTGGCCGGCGAGCCCGGCCGCAAACACGGTCTTGCCAATTCCGGTGTCCGTTCCGGCGATGACGATGCGTTGGGTCATATCGCCCCCGGCCGTGTTTGGGCCAACACCTCGGCGAGCGCCTCGACCATGGCGCAAATGTCCGGCTTATCGACGTTGAGCGTCAGCGAAATGCGCAGCCGCGATGTGCCCTCTGCCACAGTCGGCGGACGAATGCCGCGTATGTCGAAGCCGCGCGCCTGCAGTTCTGCTGCCACCGCCATGGTGCGCCTGTTATCCCCGATGACAAAGGGCTGGATCTGCGACCCGCTGGGCTTCACGCCGCAGCGGTCTGCCAGTTGGCGGCCCGCGAAGGCAACGCGTTCCTGCAACTGAATACGGCGCATAGGCTCGTCTGACAGCATGGCGAGCGCTTCGCGAACCGCCACTGCCATCAGCGGCGATGGCGCGGTGGCGTAGATGAATGGCCGGCACCGGTTGACGAGATAGTCGCACAGCTTTCGCGGCGCTGTGACCAGCGCACCGGACGCGCCGAGCGCCTTACCGCATGTGTGGAGCGCGACGATGTTGTCGCGGCCCTCGAATGCCGCGGTAAGCCCCCGACCGTCCGGTCCCCAGACGCCGGTGGCATGGGCTTCGTCGACGAGGATGAAAGCCTCGCGCCGATCTGCCAGCGCGACCAGACTTTCTAGCGGCGCATAGTCGCCATCCATGCTGTAGAGGGTTTCGACCGCGATCCAGACACGCCCGACGCCGCCGTCTGCGCGCCAGCGGGTGATTGCAGCCTCGAAGGCGTCGACGTCGTTATGCGCTGCCAGCTTGAACTCGGCGCGTCCGGCCTGCGCCCCCTCACGCATGCTGGCATGGGCGAGTTCGTCGAGGACCAAAAGGTCGCCCTTCTGCGGCAGCGCGGTTAGCAGTGCAAAGTTGGCGATGTAGCCACCGCCGAAGAACAGCGCGCGTTCGGCCCCGAAGAACGTTGCCGCCTCTGCCTCTAGTTCCTCATGCTCGGGCGCGTTGCCGCGCAGCAGCCGCGATCCTGTGGCGCCGACCGGTGTGCCGCGGGCAATGGCGGCCGCGACCGCGTCGCCGAGCCTCTTGCTGCCCGCAAGCCCCAGATAGTCGTTCGACGAGAAGTCGAGACCGGCGCGCGGCGCAAGCTGCCGCAGCCGGCCCCTGCGCGCCAGCCCCTGCAGGGTTGCCTCGTAGCGGGCCAGCGGTGCCCCGTTCATTGCGCATCAAATTCCATCGGCTCGATGCCGAGACGCCGCAACAGCAGCGTGTCTTTGTCCTCGCCTGGATTGTCGGCGGTGAGCAGCGTGTCGCCGACGAAGATCGAGTTGGCACCGGCAAAAAAGCACAGCGCCTGCATCTCGTCAGTCATGGCAGTGCGGCCGGCGGAAAGGCGGACATGCGATTTCGGCATCATGATGCGGGCCAGCGCGATGACGCGCACGAATTCGATAGGCTCGATCGGCCTGGCGTGGGCAAGCGGGGTGCCGTCGATCGGGATAAGCATGTTGATCGGAACGCTTTCGGGATGCTCCGGCAGGTTGGCAAGAGTGACGAGCATGTCGATGCGGTCCATCGGCTCCTCACCCATGCCGACGATGCCGCCACAGCAGACCTTGATGCCGGATTGGCGCACGTTCTCAAGTGTCTCAAGCCGATCGGCAAAGCTTCGTGTGCTGATCACCTCGCCGTAGTAGCGTTCCGAGGTATCTATGTTGTGGTTATAGTAGTCCAGCCCTGCCTGCTTCAGTCTAATGGCCTGCTCACGATCGAGCATGCCAAGCGTCATGCACGTTTCCATGCCGAGCGCCTTGACGCCTTCGACCATGGCCACCACCGCATCCATGTCGCGCGGCTTCGGATTGCGCCAGGCCGCACCCATGCAATAGCGGGTGGCGCCGGCGTCAAGCGCCTTGGTCGCCTCTGCGATGACGCGCTCCAGTTCCATCAGCTTCGAGGCTTTCAGGCCGGTTTCGTGATGCGCCGATTGGCTGCAATAGCCGCAATCTTCCGGGCAACCGCCTGTCTTGATGCTAAGAAGCCGGCTGAGCTGAACTTTGTTCGGATCGAAATTCTGACGGTGAACGGTTTGCGCCAGGAAGAGCAGATTGTTAAAAGGGGCATCGTGAAGTCCCCGAGCCTTCTCCAGGGTCCACATCCCGCCCTCAGCGCATTGTGTCCGCGGCGTCGTGTAAGTCGGATTAGTGTCGTGCATATCCGTCCTGTTTCCTAGCTCTTCACTTGCCCTGGCTTCTTCGTCCGATTGATACCGCTTCGATTTACTGTCGATCCCCGCCCGGTTGGCGGCGATCACGGCGAGTAATAGTCCAGTCCGATGTCGAGAATCGGCGCGCTATGGGTCAGCCACCCGATGGACATCAGATCGACGCCAGTTGCCGCGATGACGGGCGCGGTTGAAGCGGTGATCCGGCCCGACGCCTCCGTGATCGCCCGGCCGGCAACCATGGTCACAGCCTGGCGAAGCTCATCGATCGGCATGTTGTCGAGCAGGACGGCGTCTGGGGCGAGCGAGAGGGCTTCTTCCAACTGGGCCAGCGTGTCGACCTCGACTTCGATCTTGACGAGATGGCCTATGCTCTTTCTCGCGCACTTGATGGCGGGGCGGATGCCGCCGGCAACCGCGATGTGGTTGTCCTTGATCAGGACGGCGTCGTCGAGGCCGAAGCGGTGATTGGCACCGCCGCCAGCACGCACGGCGTATTTTTCGACCATCCGCAACCCGGGCGTCGTCTTGCGGGTGCCGGTAATCTTGGCGCGGTGCTCGCGAACCGCTGCGACAATCGAAGCGGTTGCCGTGGCAATGCCGCTCAAATGGCATAAGAAATTCAGCGCCGTGCGTTCAGCGGTAAGAATGGCCCGGGTCGGACCACTCACCGATGCAATTATCTCCCCTTGAGCAACTCTGCTGCCGTCGGCTCGGTTCACATCCAGCTTGATATTTTGGTCGATCAACTTGAAGGCGAGGCTCACCAGATCGAGCCCGGCGACAACACCGTGCTCGCGTGCAGCCAGCACGGTTGTGGCGTGGTGATATTTCGCTACGGTCGCGTCTGTCGTCACGTCACCGCCTCTGCCAAGGTCTTCGAGGAGGGCTGAGCGCACCAGCGGCTCGAGCATCATCGCGGGAAGTGGTGACAGGCTCATCAGGTGGCACTTTCCAGCGTTGGCGAGGGTGTAAGTTCCCGCGCTGCGGCCAAGGCGGCCTCGAGGGTGATCTCGGAGCGTCGTGCAACAGCCGCAGGATGGGGAAAATCCTCGCGGTAATGAGCGCCGCGGCTCTCTCGGCGCCGCAAGGCGGAAATAGTAATCATCAGACCCACAACCGCCGCATCCGATGCCGCGCCCTGGTTTTCAGCGAGCGGCAACAGCGCCCGTGCGGCCGCTTCTAAGGCTTCGCCGTTGCGCACGATGCCGAGCGCGCGCGACACGAAAGGACGCGCGGGTGCCGGATCGGGTGACGGGTAACTGCCCGCAAACAGTGGCCTTGTTCTGCGAGCAGGCGTTCCGGCCACGCTTTCAGCGACCCAGCGCGCACACACAACGGCCTCCGTCAAGGAATTGCTGGCGAGCCTGTTGGCGCCATGCAGTCCGGTCGAGGCGGCTTCGCCACAGGCCCACAACCCCTTGACCGACGTCTTACCCGAGCCGTCCACGGCGATACCACCCATGTGATAGTGCTGGGCAGGGCGAATAGGAATGAGATCCCGGACGGGATTGATGCCGTATCCACGACAGGCAGATGCGATTGTGGGGAAGTGTCGGACAAATTTCGCCCCAGGCCGTTGCCGCGCGTCGAGGAAGACCTGATGACCATCTGCCAAATGACTCCAGACCGCGCGTGCAACGATATCCCGTGGCGCGAGTTCGGCGCCTGGCACGCCATCGAGGAAGCGTCGACCTGTCTCATCGATCAGGGTAGCACCTTCGCCGCGGACGGCCTCGCTGACCAGCGCCATAGGGCGTTCGGGGCCATCAAGCGCGGTCGGGTGGAACTGGATGAACTCGAGGTCGGCAAGGACAGCTCCCGCGCGGGCCGCAAGCGCCAAGCCCTGTCCGCAACTTCCCGAAGGATTGGTGGTATCGAAAAACAGCCCGCCGATCCCACCGGTGGCAACGACGACCCGGCGTGAGCCGAAGAAGACGGGTCCTAACGAACAGCTCGCCCAGACGCCATGGATCGCATTGTCCCTGACAGCCAGACGACGTGCTTCCACGCCCTCAACGACGACAATCGAGGGAGTTGAGCGCGCGGCCGCGATCAGCGCCCGCATGATCTCACGCCCGCTGCCGTCGCCATGCGCATGAACGATGCGACGCCGGCTGTGCGCGGCCTCCAAGCCGAGACACAATGATCCCTTTGGCGTACGGTCGAACGGAACCCCCAAGCCCGCAAGCCCCTCGATTGCGCTGGGCGCGGCTTCGAGGATGCGGCTCGCCATATCTGGGGCGCACAGACCATCCCCGGCGGCAAGCGTATCGGCCAAGTGCAGCTCCGGATCGTCGTCTTGGCCCAAACTTGCAGCCAGTCCCCCCTGAGCCGAGGTGCTCGACGAGTCAGCTCCCAGTAGCGTCCTGGACAGAAGAAGCACCGGCTCCGGCGCTAGTTGAAGCGCGGTCATCAGTCCGGCGATGCCGCCGCCGATGATGATGGGTCGCCCAAAGAAGCTGCGGACACAGGCGCTCAAATTGCCAGCATCCGTTCGACCGCGAGCCGCGCGCGCCCAGCGATGCTGGGCTCGATCGTGACGACATGACGGTTCTGCTCAAGCGCCATGCGGATGTTGGCGAGCGTGATCCGCTTCATGTGCGGGCACAAATTGCAGGGCCGGATGAAGTCGACTTCTGGATGCGCTACCGCGACGTTGTCGCTCATTGAGCACTCCGTCATCAGCACGACGCGCGACGGCTTTTGCCTTTCGACATAGTCGGACATGGCTGCGGTCGAACCCGAAAAATCGGCTTCAGCCACAACGTCGGGCGGACATTCAGGATGGGCTAGCACCGTCACGCCAGGATGGTTTTCGCGCAGCTCGCGGATATCGGCCGGTGTGAAGCGCTCATGCACCTCGCAATGGCCTTTCCAAGCGATGATCTCAACTTGGGTCTGGGCGGCGATATTCTGGGCCAAGTATTCGTCCGGCAACATAATCACCCGATCAACGCCAAGGGATTCGACGACCGCCTTGGCGTTGCCCGATGTGCAGCAGATATCCGACTCGGCTTTCACTTCAGCCGACGTGTTGACATAGGTGACGATCGGCACGCCGGGATAACGCTGGCGCATCAAGCGTACGTCTTGTGCCGTGATCGAATCAGCCAGCGAGCAGCCGGCGTCTAGATCTGGGATGAGCACCGTCTTGTCCGGATTAAGCAGCTTGGCCGTTTCGGCCATGAAATGCACGCCGGCCAGCACGATGACTTGCGCCTCGACCGTCACAGCCTTGCGAGCCAGTGCCAAGCTGTCGCCGACGATATCGGCCACGCAATGGAAGATCTCAGGCGTCTGATAATTGTGCGCCAGGATGATCGCGTTGCGCTCGCGCTTCAGCGCCAGAATAGCCTCGATGTCCGGGCTGAAAACCGCCCATTCCCCGGGGGGGATGACGCGCCAGACGCGCCGATACAGAGACGCCGCCGAAGATAACGCCCCGCTCATCATCGGCGCTCCCAATTATAATCTATTTGACTATAAGTGGTATATATCCACGTTGACTATAAGCATGTCAACCCTTGGCGACCGGCAATTTTGTGCCGACCATCGCCGTTTCGTCGAGGACCGCGTGGCGGAAGCGATAGAGTCTTGCCGGGCGCCCGCCCGTGTCGACCGAAGTCTCGCCGGTCTCCTCGACCAGTTCCTGCTGCTCTATCAGGCGACGAAAGTTCGGCTTGTTGATCAGCCTGCCGACGAGCGCTTCGACGGTTCGTTGCAGCTGCAGCAGAGTGAAATACTGCGGCATCAGCTCAAAGACGACCGGCCGGTATTTGATCTTTGAGCGTAGTCGCGCAATACCCGTCGCCACGATGCGGCGATGATCGGCCACCATGGACTTGCTGGGCACAAGCGAAGGCAGCGTCGCGTCGGGTCCGCTTCCAGCCTCTTGGACCAGGCCTGCTTCGTAAATCAACTCATAGCGTTGAAGCGTGAGTTCCTCGTTCCAATGCCGCCCGTCTAACCCGAAGGCAATCGCTACCCGCCGCCGTCGTTCACGTCTTACGGCTGCGTCGCCGATGCTGTCTGCCCATTCAATCAGGCGCGGTCTCAGCACGTCCAGCACCACAGGCGGGGTGCCGGATCGATGGTCTTCCCATGGAAAATATTCATACCAGCTTCGCCATCCGCACTTGGCCGAACGCGCTGCCTGTTCCTTGCGGGTCAGTGCGAGATAGCTGATGGAGATGGCGCGCTGCCGGCGCTCGGCGCCGGCGCGGTCCCGATCGGCGAAGGTGTAGAGCTGCTCAATGTAGCCCAGCGGATGACCGGTCTGCTGCTCGACCCAGCCCCTCAAACCCGCTTGCAGCGATCGATGCTCAAGCGCAAATGGTCCGGAAGGGAGTGTGTCCGCCTGCCCGATGGTGAGGACACAGGGTTCATTGTCGCTTACGGCGACGACAAAGGCGATCAGATCCACTTTGGCTTCGTCGGCCTCGACGGTGGTTCGGTCTTTCGTGGTCCCTTTTGCCTGATCGTCCATGTTCGCGAAAGTGGTTGGTCAGGCTCGGAGCGCCTGAATCGATTTAACTTAAGCGCGCGTGTCTGCACGTCAACACCGCGCAGCTGCACGGTCAGTTTTTAGCTCTGCGCACTTGCACAAAAACGTTCCAAACACGACACCTGAAGTGGGTCACGTAAGGGAAGGAGGCATGCGTTGAGCACAGCTGGTATTTCAAAAGCGATTACACCGCCCGATATTCGGGCGCGTAAGGGTGGTGTCCCGCTCGTTTGCCTCACCGCCTATACGACGCCGATTGCAAAGCTGGTCGATCGAAATTGCGACATCGTTCTTGTCGGCGACAGCGTCGGCATGGTCCTGCACGGCCTGCCTTCCACACTCGGCGTCACGCTCGACATGATGATCATGCACGCCAAGGCAGTGCGCCGTGGCCTCGAGCGGGCGCTGATGGTCGTTGATCTGCCGTTCGGTTCCTACGAGGACAGTCCCGAGCAGGCGTTCCGCAACGCGGCTCGGCTGATGGCTGAAACCGCCTGCGCGGCTATCAAGCTGGAGGGGGGCGAGGCGATGGCTGCTACTATTCGCTTCCTCACGGCTCGTGGCATTCCTGTCATGGCCCATATCGGCCTGACGCCGCAGGCTGTCAACGCTATCGGCGGCTACCGCGTGCAGGGCAGGGGAGAGGACGCCGAGCGGATCAGGCGCGACGCGATATCGGTCGCGCAAGCGGGCGCTTTCTGCGTTGTGCTTGAAAAGATACCAGAGCAGCTCGCGCGGCTGATCACCGGCGAGATTGAAATCCCCACTATCGGCATCGGAGCCTCACCGGCCTGCGACGGCCAGATCCTGGTCAGTGACGACATGCTCGGCCTGTTCTCCTCGTTCAGGCCGAAATTCGTCAAGCGCTACGCAGAAATCGGCGATCAGGCCGGCGCCGCGATCGCGGCCTACGCGGACGAGGTGCGCATGCGGCGCTTCCCCGCTGCCGAGCACGTCTTTATCGATGCGCCCACGGGCGCCGAAGCCGGCGTCACAAGAAGCGGAGAAGCGCCATGAGCCTGCCGATTGTCAGGACCGTGCCAGGCTTCACCGCGGGGGCCCAGGTCAGAGAGGGCTGTGCGGCGCCTTGATGACATGGCGACAGTTCTCGCCTAGCTCTTTCCTGCAGACAGGCGCTGGTATGGCCCGGGATCTGAATTTCCAATTACCATCCTTGCCTGTCCGAGAGTCCGCGAAGCCGACGGTCTTGCACTGTCATCGCGCAATGTCCTGCTCTCACCAGCCGAGCGCTGTCGCGCCCCCAAACCATTTCTTCGCTCAGAAGCAAGACGCAATCACAGTGATGATGGTGAAAGGTTCGCGCGCGCTGCACCGGTTCGCGATCCTGTAATTCAAGCCTCTGTCCGGCATCCAGCGACATTCATAAGGAGGTCATGCAAAGCGCAATGCATCGCCTGTTTGAAAAATTTGTCGAGCAACTGTCAGCAAGTGTTCATGCTGGCGATCTCCGTGAGGCGATGGTGGCCGCCGCTGCCGGCTTCGATTTTGGGATCCGATTGGCGAATTCGCGGTTGCGTGCGTCTTTTGCCCAGCACAGGACCCACAATGTTGCGCGATACGTTCCCAGAGCTGCGGGGTGCTGCCGTGCCCTCGACGCCCGACATATGGGAAAGCAGTCGTTTTGCGCTCGATCTTCCCGCGTCAGCGCCCAACTCGGCCGGCGGGCTGGCCCAAGCAACCTACGAGCTCTTTGCCGGCATGCTCGACTTCGGCTTGGCCAAGCATCTCACCCAGATAGTAACGGTGACCGACACGCGCATGGAACGGATCCTGCGCCGCGCGACGTGGCCATTGTCGCGCATCGCACAAGCGAAGCCCGTCGGCAAAACGCTGGCGGTGGCCGGATTTCTCGAAATTTCCCAGGCGAACCTTTTGCCCATCCGCCTCAGGGGACGTCTGAGCGGGCCGGTCCTGTGGCAACCGGTCTTAGGCCAGTCGGCATAGCGACCACTACGGAATCTGGTGCCGCGAACAATGCTCGTCTCCTCTGGGAAGGGACGGTCGCTCGTGCATGCTGGCCGGACTGGCGTCGCCACCAAGCCTACCACTATGCCAGTCGACTGCCTGGGCCTTGGAATTTCTTCGGCGCAATCCGCTATTCCAGCGCGAGCACGCCCAAATCGCACCGCCGGGCACGATTGAACCCCCGCCGATACCAGGATAGTCGAGTTGACGAGTGGATCATCTTTCCTCAGCCATTGGAGCCTCCTTTTTCGCGGACGACCCACAATTGGACGCCGCCTCGGCAAGGGTCTTTTGGGATTCGCGCGACTGCGCCCGCATCCTGCGCGCCAGGGCGGAGACGGCTGGGCTCAACCATGATTTTCAACCGCTTGATCTTGCTTCGCTGTCATGCCGCAAGGACATCCTGCTGACCCCAGCCGGTGTGCAGCAGTATTGCTGAGGCAGGACTGCCGGGTTCTGCAGACGCACCCGTTGGATGCAATCGTGCCGCCGCGCCACTTGAAGTTCCATGTCGCCGCCCTTCAGTTCCTTAATGATATCGATGCAAGCGGCCGCCTGGCAGCCGCTTACTTTCCGCCGGAACTCCGCGGAAGGCGTTTGAGTGTCGTGCTGCAGGCGTTAGATGGCTCGCTCGCGGGAGCCTCCCATCAGGAGATCGCAATTGCCCTGTTCGGGTCAGCGCGTGTCGAACAAGATTGGGCTCATCCGGGCGGTCATCTTCGCGACCGGGTTCGTCGTGCCATCCAACGTGGCCGCCACCTGATGGGCGGCGGCTATAAGCAGTTCCTGATGTAGTTATTAAGCAGTTCCTAATTTAATTATGACGACAGCTTCGCAACCTTATTTCGACTGGCGCAGGGACCCGTCCGCATTTGCCAGCGAGGTAATTGTGCGTTGCACAAGCTTTGAAGCGCGGTTAGTTCTTCCGCTGCGGGAATCGGGTTTGGGTAATACGGAACGAAGCAACGAGACCAATGCTTCGTTGATAGTGCATTCATACCTGAGGATCCTGATGACCGTTACGAGTACCGACAAAGCCGGCGCTGCAAGCCTCGAATCGATCGCGCGAAACGGCAGCGTGCTACGCCGAATAGCTGTACGCATTCCGACCTACCTGTCGGATCTTCGCGAAAATCCAGCGTGGCTGCCCATGTTCGTGCTCGCCCGCACCATGCCGGCACGGCGAATGCACTGGCGTGGTGCAAAGCCTGTTCGATCGTCGCAGAAAGCACAGGATACGATGTTCATCCACGTCGATCGCCAGGACGTTGTCGATGCGCTGCAGTCCGACGGATTTTTTTCCGGACTCGTTTTGCCGAAATCTATCCATGAGTCGATCGCAGCTTTCGTGCGGTGCACACCTTGCTTTGGCAATTTCGATCGGCGTCTCGAATTCCTACCGACGGAGCATGCGGAGGCTGAGGCTCGGTTCGGCCGTCCCCTGCTGAGCGGCCATTATTTCGAGCGCATCCTCGACTGCAAGGCGGCACTCGCCGTCCAAAACGATCCGCTGCTGATGGATATCGCTGCGCACTATCTTGGCGGCCAGGCAAAACTGATTACCACGCGCGTCTGGTGGAGCTTCCCCACCGGCCAGGCCTCCGACGCCGACAAAAACCTGGCATCGCTCAACAAATATCACTTCGACCTCGATGACTGGCGCATGTTGAAGTTCTTCTTCTATCTACTGCCGGTCGACAAAGGTACCGGTCCGCATGTCTATGTCCGCGGCAGCCACAGGCGGCGCGCGCTCAAGCACCAGCTGACGCTTCTCGTCGGCCACCCCGCGAAAGAGATTTTGGACGTCTATGGCGAGCAAAGCCCCGTGACGCTTACTGGAGAGGCGGGGCTTGGCTTCGTCGAGGATCCATTCGGCTTCCACATGGGTACCGTGCCGACACACACGCCGCGGCTGATGATGGAAGTCGGCTTCGGCGTTTCACCGCCCTCGCGCCGACGCTTCCACGGCGAGCCGGTTATTCGCTGAGCTCGAAGGATTCCCGGAACAGCTTTTCCCAGGCCGAAACCGGTGCCTCGTAGGTTTCGAGCGCCACTCGACCGAAGCGCCGCGATGGAAGCCAGCGAAGGTCGGAACCACCTCGCTCCAACCGTTGCGACGGGGATCGCCGGTAAGAACGATCTCCAGAACGGAGGCCGGGTTGCCGGCAAGGCGATGATCTATTTACTCGCCTGCTGGACGCTCGCCCTTATGGTCGGCCTCGTCGTGTCCAATGTCGTTCAACCCGGTGCCGGCCTCAGCCTCGATCCTTCCTCGCTCGACGTCGAGGCCGTGGATACCATCATCTCGGCCACGGCGGCGCGCCTTCGCGGAGCTCGCGTGAGGCCGTTCGGGCAGGGCGCTAAGCCGTCACATAGTCAGCTGGGTATCTGCACCAAATAACCATGAGCCACCGCAACCTGGCAATTCATCACACGCGATGGCCCAGTCTTGCGCTGAAATAATCAGACCGCCGCTGAGTGCCTGGCGGCTTTGCCTTCGAAATATTTGTCAAACTTCACCGCAATGCTCCTCACGAAGGGACGATTTTCCTCCGGCACGACGAACTTGTCGCCTCGCAGTTCAAGCAGTCCAGCAGGATCGTTAAGGGCAATGGAGCTTGACTGAAGAAGGAGCTTTTGGCCGGCTTTCCCGAAGCTCTCCACCAGGTCGACCGCTGAAAAGGCGAAATCGCACATCAACCGCTCGATTATCCAGCCCCGGACTCGATCGTCGTCCGAGAGCACGATGCCGCGCACGGCCGTCAACCCGCCGTCTGCAATCATGCGGCCGTACTCGCCGGTCGAAGTCGTGTTCTGCACGTAGCCTTGGCGAAACCGGCTGATCGACGAAGGGCCAAGTCCGATTAAGGTCTCGCAACGATCCTCCGTATAGCCCTGAAAATTGCGATGCAAAGTCCCCGCGTGTGCCGCTACAGCCAGCGAATCGCCGGGCTTCGCGAAATGGTCGAGCCCAATTGATTCGTACCCCTTGTCCACAATCGCTCGCGCGGCTAGTTGCGATTGAGCGAGTCGCTCCATCGGTCCGGGAAGCCATGCCTCGTCGATCATCGTCTGATGTTTCTTAAACCAAGGCACGTGAGCGTAGCCGAACAGCGCCATCCTGTCCGGTTCCAGCGTGAGCGCCCGCGCCACGGTGGAACACAGGCTCTGCCTGGTTTGATGCGGCAGGCCATAGAGCAGATCAAGGTTCACGGAATCCACTCCGCGGGAGCGAATGCCATCGACAATTGCCTTGGTCTGCAAAAAGCTCTGCTCACGGTTGATCGCCTTTTGCACTCTCGGATCGAAATCCTGCACGCCGAGGCTCGCCCGCGTCATGCCTATTTTGGCAAGCGCGTCGAGGCGGCCTTCGTCCATATCGTTCGGATCGATCTCGACGCTGATCTTTACATCGTTGAAAAAGTCGAAATTGTCCCGCAGCACCGCTCCCAAGGTCACCGTATCCTGCGGCTTCAGCATCGTCGGCGAACCGCCGCCCAGATGAACCGCGCGAACTCGACAACCCTTGCCGCTGACAAGGCCGCCAACCGTCGCGATCTCCGCATGCAGCGAGCGCAGATAAGCGGCCACCGGCTCGTAGTTGCGCGTCTGTTTGGTATGGCACGCGCAGAACCAGCAGAGCCTGTCGCAATAAGGGATATGCAGGTAAAGCGATATCTCGCCACCGCCTTCTAGCGCCTCCAGCCAGCCGCGGTAAACGACCGCATCGATGCCCGGATGGAAATGCGGCGCGCTCGGGTAACTGGTATAGCGCGGGACGTTCTCGCCAAGTTTGTGAGCTAGCTCGGGGCGCATGTCGTGGTCCATTTTTTTGCGTCGCCGGGACTCTGGACGCTAATATGAGCCAAAGCCCTGATTTCGATCAGGCTGCGGAACGACAAACTGCCGCAACGATTTTTCTACCGTGGATTGTTATCCTGCCGGCGCTTGGGACCGGGAGGGCGATCAGATCGGGAGAGCGATCAAATGACAGGACAGCAAGACATCCGCAGTTCCGACATTCCCTTTTATTGCCTGTCTTGCCAGGCACGGCACCGCGGCGTCTGCGGCGCGCTGCATCCAGATCACTTGGCTCGGCTCGCCAAGACGTCGTCGCGGCACAGGATCGAAGCTGGGGTCGAGCTGATGGGTGACGCCGAGGCCGTCGACAGCTATTCAAACCTGCTTTCGGGCGTTGTGAAGCTGACGAAGATCCTTTCAGACGGCCGCCAGCAGATAGTCGGTCTTCAGTTCGCGCCGGATTTTCTGGGACAGCCGTTCAAGGTGAAAAGTGCGATCAATGCGGAAGCGGCAACAGCTGTCTCTCTGTGCTCCTTTCCGAGAGCGGCCGTCGAACAAATGATGAAGCAATCACCCGAGCTCCAGCATCGCCTGTTCAAGCAGACGCTAAACGAGCTCGACGAGGCTCGCGAATGGATGGTGACCCTGGGATGCAAGACGGCACCCGAGAAGGTGGCGAGCTTTCTTCTCTTGATCGCCCGCAATATCGATTCCCGTGGGGGCCGGGCCGGGTCGGCGTGCTTCGATCTGCCGCTGACGCGTGCCGAGATCTCTGATTTCCTTGGAATTAGAGACGAGACGGTGAGCCGTGAGCTGACCAGACTGAGAATGGACGGCGTGATCCGGATCGAGAACAACCGTCGTGTCATTGTAGACAGCCTGAACCGCCTGGAACAGCGCCACGGCGGGCGGCGGCCGAGGCGCCACCGCCCGAAGAACGAGACTTGAGCGGCGAGGCCAGCCAACGCGCACCCCAAGAGACCTGCCCAAAGCTCACGGGGTTAAGCGATGGCTAATCGGCCGAGCCACTATCGGTGAAAGGCGAGGCGCTCGGCACGCATTGCAGTAACCAGCCCGCCGGAGTTGGTTGCTTCTGATATTCGGTAAGGGCTGCCGTGCACTGTTCGCGCTTGTCGAAGGTGCTGGGAAGAACGGTCATTCCTCCCCCTGGTCCGGCGATTACCAGATACCAGACCAATGCTACGCTCGAAGTCATGGAGATTTCCTTCTTCTGCCATCCGGGCTGTTGACGCCCGAATCGAGCGGACCCTAACAACTTCGGGCGGGTGGTAAAAGCAAGGCCAGCATCATCCCGTTGGGGGAGCCAAGATCACGCCGGCAAGAAAGATTTACAGGCTAGGCGCTGCCGTCCGTTTCGCTTTCCTCATCGACCATCCGAACGGGCAGATATGCGTTCGTTTCCAGCCACTCGCGAACGATGATGCCAATGAGATCCGAGCGGGTAACTTTCATTTCGGCGGCAATCGAGTTCAACGCATCGTCTGTCGCTGGCTCAAGAGGCACGCCGGCGACGTTCCGGAGCATCAGCGCCGCGCGCCGAAGGGTAATCTGCAGATCCGCCCGCGACATGTCGGCGATGCCGTTGGCGGCGCTTTCAAGTTCTTCGGCGATGGATATGCGTGTCATTATTTCACCTGTGATCGGTGGCCATTTTATTCGGCCTTACGGCGGGTCTGCATCGCCTACAGCCCAAAGGCCGATGGCTCACGACGCAGCCAAAGTCGGCGGCGGTGTTGGCCATTGCCGACGCCGAGCGAAGGGCGCCGGGTGTTCATCCCCACGCGGCCAAGAAATGCTTTTTGGTCATTTCGCCGACACAAGCCGCAGCCATCTCTGCTGCCATCTAGCCGGTCAAGAGTCGAGAGGTACCAGTGTATCCCACCGCCTACTGACCACCACACGCTTCGTGCCTTATCCGCTCCGGCCGAAGTCGGCAGTCAAGGATTCATCGCTTCATATCAAGCATTGCAGCCGGAGGAGAGTGGTCAACGTCTCTGTAATGAGCACCGCTGCGCCTGGGACCAATACCAGCAGCCTCCCACGCTGGTCCCAGACACAAACTTGGAGTGGATAGCGAAAGTTTCTGCGCGCTACCTCGGGCGCGACGACCCCTCGCAAGGATCTATCTGCTTCTGACTACCCAACATTCACGCCCATCTCGCGGAGATAGGATTCCCTGGGTCAACATCCGGGAGTCCGCTTGCCTGGGAAGACGACAGAACGAGCATCGAATGCCAACTTGATAAAGGGCCGGGCAGGCGCACTGGCGAAATAGCATTTGCACGATGCACCAAGCGTCTCGTAAAAGGTCACCCGAGAAGACGTGGACCTCCAGATCGCGGCGGCGGCGCAGACTTTTAGCCCGCTCGACGTAAAGTCGGTTGATAGAAATGCGCTCGTCTAAGGCTTGTTGAGATTCAGCGTGAATTTATGACGGCGGCTGCGAGATTGATGAAGGCTGCGAAGCTCTGGTCGGTTTTGTCAGCTCGCATGGCGATACGTTTGAATTCCTTGAGTTTGCAGAAGAAGTTCTCGATGAGGTGGCGCCATTTGTAGAGTTCCTTGTCGAGCGGCAGCGGAAAAGTACGACGTGAGTGCTGTGAAATAACGATCTTGGCGCCGCGCTCATTCAGATCGGCAATGATGGTGTTGCTGTCGAAGGCTTTGTCGGCGATCAAGCCGCCGAACCAGACACCAT